>JBFZCS010000166.1:0-8429 GCA_041307825.1 Azonexaceae bacterium | reverse complement strand
CCGGAGGTCGCCAGCGCGTTGGCGACGGTGTCGACAAAACCCGCCTGGCGGAACTGCAGCGGCGACACATTGACCGCAACGACCAGCGGCTGCAGTCCGGCATCCTGCCAGGCGCGAACCTGCCGGCAGGCCTCGCGCAGCACCCAGTCGCCGATCGGGTTGATCAGCCCGATGTCCTCGGCGACGTGGATGAACTGGTCGGGCGGAATCAGCCCGACTTCCGGATTCTGCCAGCGGATCAGCGCCTCGACGCCGATCGTCACGCCGCTTTCGATATGAACCAGCGGCTGATAGTGCAGGATGAACTCGTGCGCCCCGAGACCGCGCCGCAGGCCGCTTTCCATCAGGAGGTGCTTGAGCGTCGCGACATTCATCTCGCTCGAATAGAAGCGGAAGGCATTGCGCCCCGCCTCCTTGGCTTTGTACATCGCGGCGTCGGCAGTGCGCAGCAGGGTTTCGAAATCCATGCCGTCGACCGGATAAAGACTGATGCCGAGCGACGGAGTGATCGTCAGGTCGTGCCCGGCCACCGAGAAGGTCGGGGCGCAAACATCGAGCAGGCGGCAAGCGACTTCGGCGGCACCCGAGGCGTGGACGCCAGGCAGGGCGATAATGAACTCGTCGCCGCCAAGACGGGCCAGCGTGTCGACCTTGCGCACCACCGTCGCCAGACGCTGCGCCACGGCGCACAACAGTTCGTCGCCGATACTGTGGCCGAGCGAATCGTTGACCCGCTTGAAGTGATCGAGATCGATGAAGACCAGCGCCATCTCCGAGCCGTCACGCTCCGCCGCGGCGAGCAACTGGGTACTGCGATCGCGCAACAACCGGCGGTTCGGCAAGCCGGTCAGCGGATCGAAATCGGCGAGTTCGCGAACCCGCATTTCGGCTTCCTTCTGCGCCGAGATGTCGAGCACGGTACCGACCGACGCCGGCCGCCCCTTGTAGGTCGTCGGCGACCCGAGGATCATCACCGGCAAGGTCGAGCCATCCTTGCGCACGCCCGTCAGCTCGTAGGGCGCTCCCGGTTCGCCGGCGGCGCGTTGCTGAATTTTTTCCCGAACCATGGCGCGCTGCTCGGGAACGATCAGATCGAGCGGGCTCAGACGGTCCACCAGTTCCGCTTCGCCATAGCCGAACAGATTGGCGAGGAAGGGATTCACATAGCGGAAAAGATCATCCTGCAGCAGGAAAATCCCCGCCTGCGCCGCTTCCATCGTCGCCCGGAACTGCGCTTCCTTCTCGCGCATGGCATCCGCCGCCACGATCTGTTCGCTGACATCGACCACGACACCGCAGGCCAACAGCGGCCTGCCGTCCGGATCGACGTCGAATATCATCGAGTCATGGCAATAGCGGAGCCGGCCATCGGCGCCGACCAGACGGTAATCGACCGACAGCACGGTACGCTGGCCCGGGCGGCCGGCCGCGGCTTCCCGGATGCGCGCCAGTGCCAACTCGTAATCGCCGGGCAGCATGTGGCTGCCGACCAGGTCCGCGCCGGCTTCGCGTATCGCATCCAGTGCCAGTCCGAACAGCTTCGAGGCGGCCCCGGATATGTATACAAAGCGGCCGCTGACCAGGTCCAGGCGATAGACGATGTGCGCGATGTTCTCGAGCAGCGCCTCGTACGGCAACAGTGTTTCGCTATCTCTATCTTCCAGACAACCCCCCATGCGCTAACCGCCCCGCGGACGCCAGCGCTTCAGCAACAGGGAATTCGACACCACCGAGACCGAACTCAAGGCCATCGCCGCGCCGGCAACGACCGGATTGAGCGCGCCGAAAGCGGCCAGCGGTATCCCCATTACATTATAGATAAAGGCGGAGAAGAGGTTCTGACGAATCTTCCTCAGCGTGGCGCGCGACAGTTCGATGGCATCATCGACGCCGCACAGGTCGCTGCGGATCAGGGTCAGGTCGGCGGCCTCGACCGCCGCGTCGGAACCGGCGCCGATGGCGAAGCTGACATCGGCGGCGGCCAGCGCCGGTGCATCGTTGATGCCGTCGCCGACCATCGCCACCAGCCCGCCGTCCGCTTTCAGTTCGGCGACGGCCGCCGCCTTGGCGCCGGGCAGGATGCCGGCACGGAATTCGTCGATGCCCGCTTCGTGGGCAATCGCCGCCGCCGTCGCCGCGTTGTCGCCGGTCAGCATGACCACCCGGATGCCGCGCGCGCGCAGGCGTTCGACTGCCACCCGCGAGGTTGGCCGCAAGGCATCGGCGATGGCCAGCAGCGCCAGCGCCGTGCCGCCTTCGTCCAGTACGACGACAGTCTTGCCCGCCGCCTGCATGCCCAGCACCGCCGGATCGTCGGCCATGCCGAGCCAGGCCGGCGCGCCGAGGCGCAATACGCGCCCGTCAATCTCGCCGGCCACGCCCTGCCCCGGCGTCGCCATGAAATTTTCCACTTTTGGCAGGTCGACCGTGGCAGCCATGGCCAGAACGGCTCGCGCCAGCGGATGCTCCGAACCCTGTTCGAGCGCCGCCGCCAAGCGCAGCGCGCCGTCGCTGTCGGCGGCCAGCGCCACGATGTCGGTTACCTGCGGTTCGCCGCGGGTCAGCGTGCCGGTCTTGTCGAGGGCGAGCACGGTGATCTTTTCCGCGCGTTCCAGCGCCTCGGCATTCTTGACCAGGATGCCGGCGCGGGCGCCCTGCCCGGTGCCGACCATGATCGCCGTCGGCGTCGCCAGCCCGAGCGCGCACGGGCAGGCAATGACCAGCACGGCCACGGCATTGACCAGTGCTTCGGCGAAATCGCCGGCATACAGCCACCAGCCGATCAAGGTCACCAGCGCGATGGCGCAGACGACCGGCACGAACACCGCCGAAATCCGGTCGGCCAGGCGTTGCACCGGCGCCTTAGAACCTTGCGCCTCGCCGACCAAGCGGATGATCCCGGCCAGCAGGGTCTGTTCGCCGACGCCGGTCGCCCGGCAATACAGGACGCCCCGGCCGTTGGCGGTCGCTGCGAACACCTTGGCGCCCGTCGTCTTGCTCACCGGCATGCTTTCGCCAGTCAGCATCGCTTCGTTGACGCTGGATGCGCCATCGACCACCTCGCCATCGACCGGCACGCTCTCGCCCGGGCGCACCATGAAGACATCGCCGGGCATCAGCGCATCGACGGCGATCTCGACCCACTGGCCGTCACGCTCGATGCGCGCCGTCTTCGGCTGGAGCCGGATCAGCGATTCGATCGCCTCCGAGGTGCGCGCCTTGGCCCGCGCCTCGAGCAGCTTGCCGAGCAGGACCATGGTGATGACCGCCGCGCCACCCTCGAAATAGACATGTTGATCGAGCCCGAAAAAGGTCACTACCGTCGAGAATCCCCAGGCCATGCTGGTGCCGAGCGCGACCAGCACGTCCATGTTGGCGCCGCCGCCGCGCAAGGCCTTGTACGCGCCGTCGTAGAAACGCCAGCCGATCCAGAACTGGACCGGCGTCGCCAGCGCGAATTGCAGCCAGCGCGGCAACTCGGGATGATGATGCGCATCACCGAACATGAAGAACATCTGCCCGACCAGCGGCAGGGTCAGCGCCACGGCGATCCAGAAGCGCCGGATCTCGCGCTGGTAGTCGGCCTGCCGCCGCGCCTTCTCACGCGCCCGCGTATTCTTGTCGACGACACTCGCCGTGAAGCCGGCCCTGGCCACTGCGGCGATCACCGCCGCCTCGTCCGCCGCGCCGTCGAGCCGCACGCGCGCCCGCTCGGCGGCCAGGTTCACGTTGGCCTCGACACCCGCCTGGCGGTTGAGCACCTTTTCCAGCCGCGCCGAACAGGCCGCGCAAGTCATGCCGGCGATGGAAAATTCGACCACGCGGCTGGAGCCAGCCGTTGTTTCCATGGCCTTGCCGGCAGTTGCGCTCAATTGACCAGCAGCACCGGACAGGGCGCGAGATGCAGCACGCGGCTGGCGACCGAACCTGTGACCAGCCCGGCGATGCCGGTGCGCCCATGGGTGCCCATGACGATCAGGTCGCACGCCAGATCGCCGGCGAGCCGGGCAATCACCTCGGCGGCCTGGCCGACATGAACATGCGTGGTATGAGAGCGATTGGCGGCATCGAGCCGCTGCTGCGCGCCCAGGAGGTGTTCGCGGCTTTCCTCGAGGTAGTGGCTGTGCAAGGTTTCCTTGCCGACATGAGCCAGGGCGCGGCCAATCGGAATCGGCGGCTGAACGTGCAGCAGATGAATCTCGGGAACATCCCGGAACCAGGCCACATGCGCGATCAGATGGCCGACCGCGCGCAGCGCGCAATCGGAGCCATCGACGGGCAGCAGGATTTTAATGGTCATCGCTTTCTCCTAGATCCAGTGCAGCAAGCGCATCAGGCCGATCAGTCCGTAGATGCCGAAGCCCAGCACCAACAGGCCCGAGGCGATGCGCACGACCGGCCGCCGGACAAATTCATTGAGCCTGGCCAGCAGAATGCCCGCCAGCAACAGATTTGGCAATGTTCCCAGCCCGAACGCCAGCATCAGCAGCGCGCCCTGCCCCGGCGACCCGGCGCTCAGCGCGGTCGCCAGCGCGCTGTAGACCAGCCCGCAGGGCAGCCAGCCCCACAGGATGCCGAGCGGGAAAGCCTGCAACACGGTCGTCGCCGGCAGGAAGCGCCGCGTCAGCGGCTGGATGTGGCGCCACAGGCGTTGACCGGCACGTTCGGTAAAAGCCAGCGCCCGGGTAACGCCGAGCAGATAGAGGCCGAGCGCCACCAGCATCAGGTTAGCCAGCAGGTAGAGCGCGAGGCGAACCGGCGCCGGCCCGTCCAGCGTCAGGCTGGCCGCGCCGAGCGCACCGGCCAGGGCACCGGCGATGGCATAGGAGAGAATGCGCCCGGCGTTGTAGGCGAGATGCATCGACCAGCGCGCCGGCACGCCCATCGACAGCGCTCCGACGATGCCGCCGCACATGCCGACGCAGTGGGTGCCGCCGAGCAGGCCGACAAGGAACAGGGCAAGATAGCCGGAATCAGGCATCGGGATGGGAAAACGCAAGGCGGGAAATCACGGCGCAAGGATACCTCACTGCCCCACCCTTCCGGGACCGCTGCGGCTCAGATCACCTTGGAATAGCGGGTCCGCTGGCGGTCGGCGCGCAGGTAACGGTCGAAAACCATGGCGATGATGCGCACCAGCAGGCGCCCCGGCGGGAGGACGGTAATCCAGTCGCGGTCGATCTTGAGCAGACCGGCGCGCGTCATTTCCTTGAGATCGTCGAGTTCGGCGGCGAAATACTGGTTGAAATCGATGAGATGCGCGCTTTCGATCGACTCGATGGACAACTCGAAGTGGCACATCAGCGCCTGGATGATCGAGCGCCGAAGAATGTCGTCGGCATTCAGCTCGATGCCGCGAAACACCGGCAGCATCTGGGCATCGAGGCGGTCGTAGTATTCGTCGAGGGTCTTGACGTTCTGGCTGTAGGTCGGTCCTACCTTGCTGATCGACGAGATGCCGAAAGACAGCATGTCGCAATCGGCGTAGGTCGAATAGCCCTGGAAATTGCGGTGCAGGCGCCCTTGGCGCTGGGCGACGGCGAGTTCGTCGTCGGGCTTGGCGAAGTGGTCCATGCCGATGAAGACATAGCCGGCTTCGGTCAGCTTCTTGATCGCCAGCGCAAGGATCTGCAGTTTGGTGTCGGCCGACGGCAGATCGGCCTCGGCGATCCGCCGCTGCGGCTTGAACAGTCCGGGCAGGTGCGCATAGTTGTAAATCGACAGCCGCTCGGGGTCCATCGCCAGCACGCGCTCCAGCGTGCGGCTGAAGCCCATGACCGTCTGCTGCGGCAGGCCGTAGATCAGATCGACCGATACCGACTTGAAGCCGTTGGCGCGCGCCGCGTTGATCACGCTGGCGGTCTCCTCCTCGCTCTGCACGCGGTTGACCGCGACCTGCACGCGCTCGTCGAAGTCCTGCACGCCGACGCTCATGCGGTTGAAGCCGAGTTCGCCAAGCAGGGCCACCGTCGCCGTATCGACCTTGCGCGGGTCCACCTCGATCGAATATTCGCCGCCGTCGAGCAGACGGAAGTGCTTGCGCGTCTCGGCCATCAACTGACGCATCTCGTCGTGCGACAGGAAAGTCGGTGTGCCGCCGCCCCAGTGCAACTGGATCACCTCGTGCTCGCCGTCGAGCGACTGGCTCTGCAGGGCGACTTCCTTGGCCAGATATTTCAGGTACTTGGCGCTGCGCCCGTGATCCTTGGTGATGATCTTGTTGCAGGCGCAGTAATAGCAAATGGTGTTGCAGAACGGGATGTGGAAGTATAATGAAAGCGGACGGCTGATGCCGCCGATGGTGCGTTTGCCAAGCCAGAGTTTTGCTGCGTCGGAGTCGAAAGCTTCGACGAAGCGGTCGGCGGTCGGATAGGACGTGTAGCGCGGGCCGTTTACATCGAAGCGGCGAATGATCTGTGGATCAAAGACGAGGTTTTCAGTTGCAAAATTCATTAAACATGCCACCAAGAGTAGGCTGGATTATGGTCAAAAGCAGCGAAAACACGGTTGACTTGGATCAATCTTACTCAGGTTGCTGATGCCTTCCGAATCTTCCGGCAACGCCATCTCCCTGTCGATCCTCAAGACCGCCTGTTCGAACTGCAATCTGCGCGAACTGTGCCTGCCGCTCGGCCTCACCAACGATGAACTCAAGCGGCTTGACGATCTGGTCTCGATTCGCCGCCGCCTCAAGCGCGGCGACCGCCTATACAGTTCCGGCGCGCCGTTCGATGCGATCTATGCGATCCGCAGCGGCTTCTTCAAGACCGACGTCCTGATCGAGGACGGCCGCGAACAAGTCACCGGCTTCCAGATGGCCGGCGAATTGCTGGGCCTCGACGGCATCAGCACCGAACACCACACCTGCAACGCCATCGCTCTCGAAGACAGCGAAGTCTGCGCCATCCCCTTCTCGCGACTGGAAGCTCTGTCGCGCGAAATTCACACGCTCCAGCATCATTTCCACAAGGTGATGAGCCGCGAAATCGTCCGCGACCACGGCGTCATGATGTTGCTCGGTACGATGCGCGCCGAGGAACGGCTGGCCGCTTTCCTGCTCAATCTGTCGCAGCGCTTCACGGCGCGCGGGTTCTCGCACGCCGAGTTCTACCTGCGCATGACGCGCGAGGAAATCGGCAGCTACCTCGGACTCAAGCTGGAAACCGTGTCGCGCGCCTTCTCGCGCTTTCAGGAAGAAGGCTACATCGCCGTCCAGCAGAAACACATCCGGATTCTCAATGTCGCCGGCCTCAAGGCGCTGTTGACCCCCAGAACCTAGAGCAGCGGGTTCCGCGTCAGCGCGACGCCGACGATATAGGCGTACGCCAGCAGCGCAAGCACCAGGAAGACCGCGCGCCGTCCCCTGGTTCTGGCATGCTTCAGTGCCATCGTTCCGCACAGGATGTAGGCCATCAGGCCGAAGAACTTGGCCGTCAGCCAGCCTTGCGCAAACGGGTACTGGCTGCTCTGCCAGGCCATGAGCAGCGCGCTGCCGAGCAGCACGCTGTCGATCACATGCGGAACGACCCGGGCGAGACGCGTCTTTAGCCATGGCGAATCGTTGAGCATCCACCAGCCGCGCAGCGCGAAACCGAGGCCGCTGAGGACGACGCAGGCGACATGGAGATGCCTGAGGGCCAAGTAGGTCATGCGGCGGGCGCTTCCGGGTCAAGCTTTTGCAGATGCAGTCGATAGCGAAGGGCGGCGCCCAGCAGGTTGTAAAACAGCCAGCCGCTGGCCAGCGCCAGCGCTACGCCGGCCGGCCGGGCCAGCCAGTCGGGCCGGATCGCGGCCGCCAGCAACAGGGCAAGGGCTGCGGCATGCGCCCGCATCTGGTGCCGCATGGCTGCTTCCGGCAGGATCTTGTTCATGTTCGGCACCGGCTTGCCGGGCTTGGCCTGGTTCTGCAGGTGCAGCCAGGCGAGAAACGGCACGATCTTGTACAGCATGCCGATGATGAAGGACATGAAACCGCCGACCAGCAGCAGGATGCCGGCAAACAGGCTCCATCCGCGCAGATTGGCAAGCGGCGGCCAGACGGTTGCGGTCGACAGCATCGTGAGGGCAAAAATGGCGCCCGCCAGACCGAGCTGCCAGTAACGGTAGGTGGCGTCGGCGCGCGCCCGCCGGCGCTGCATTTGCAGGCGCAGCGTGAGCAGCAGAAAGGCGATGCCGAGCAGCTCCGCCAGGGCCTGGATCAGGCGGATCGCCGCTGCCGAATCAAGATAGACCGCCAGCGCCCAGGCCAGCATCAGGCCAAGCATGAGGCGAGGAAACCACCAACTGGGGCGCGCCGGGTAGCCGGGCGTCAACTGGAACATCGGCACGACGACGAAGGCCATTGCCGCGAGCAGCACCCCGGCCCAGGCGCCGAGCGCCCAGCCGACGTGCAGGTCGGTCAGCGCCGGCAGCGGAATGGCCCAGCCGTG
>JBFZCS010000165.1:0-4095 GCA_041307825.1 Azonexaceae bacterium | reverse complement strand
TGGTTGCCGGTGCCCGCCGACGTGTCGAAGGTGCTGCCGACGACGCGGCTACCCATCTGGCGGCCGCCGCTGTCGCCGATCTCGCCCTGGCGCACGCTGAATTCGTCGATGCCGAAACCCTGCTTGATCTGCCGCACGAGACCGCCCGAGTCATTGCCGAACAGGCTGCCGGCCGCCGACAGCAGGAGTCCGGCAGCGCCGGCCCCGCCCTGCTCCGGGCCGTGGCCGAGGACCAGCCAGCTCAGTTTTTCGACATCCGGCAGGTCAGGATCGGACACCAGGCGCACGATGGGGCGCTGCACCGTGCCGCTGATCTGGACGCCAGGCTCGACGGCCAGTCCGCGGCGGACGGCACGGGCGTCGATCGCCGGATTATCGACCAGGCCCTGGAAGGTCAGGATGCCGCGCTCAATCTCCAGTTGCTGGCCGAAGGCCTCGAAACGTCCACCCTGCGAGCGGATGCGGCCAGTCGCTCGCGGCAGGTCACGCCCCTCGGCCAGCAGGCGGACGCTGCCGGCAAGGCGGGTTTCCAGGCCAAGGCCGCTGAACATGAAATGGCGCCCGAGATTGGTTTCCAGATCGAGGTCGAGGCGCGGCCGGAAGCCGCCCGGCTGCGCCGTGCCGTCGGCGGCGAGGATGACCACGTCGTCGGACAGCCGCGGCGCGCCCATCGGCGCCATCTGCCAGTAGGCGGCATCGACCGCCAGGCGGCCCCTGACCGCCAGCGTCTCGGCCAGCCAGGAAATGCTGCCGTCGCCGGAAACGGTCAGCCAGCGGTCGGGCAACTGGTAGACGCCGACGCGGTCGAGGCGCAGTTCGAGCGCCGCGCCTTCATTGCTGCGGTCGACGCGCATTTGACCGGCAATTTCAAGCCGCCCGGGGCGCCCGGTGATCTCGGCCAGACGCTCGCCGGCCGCGCGCTGCAACTGGCGCGGCGGCGGCTGCAGCGGGCTGGCGAAAGCCAGCTGGCTGACGCGCAGCAGGTTGTCGTCAAGGCGTGCGTCGAGCACCCCGTCGCTCAGGCGCATCCCGGTTTCCGGCAGCGCCAGTGCCAGCCCCTCGCCTTTGAACACCCCGGAAAGCAGCGGATGCTCCGGCGTGCCGGCCAGCGTCACTTCACTATTCAGACGGCCGCCGGTCGTGCCGCGCTCGTCGAGAAATTCGGCCAGCCAGGCCAGGTCGGGCGTGTCGCCGCGCAGCGAACCCGACCACGCTGCCTGCCGGTTGAGCGTCCACGCGGCGCGCATCCCCGCGTCCAGCCGTGCCTCGATATTGCCCAGCCGGGGGCCGCGGACATCCGCTTCCACATGCAGGCTCTGCGCCCCGGCGTCGGCCGCCAGACGCAGCTTCCACGGGTCGCCCTCGAGGTTCACCGGACCGACGCGCCAGGCTTCGCTGCCCAACGTCAGCGGCGCCGCCTGCGCCAGCGAAAAGGAGCGGAAGCGCTCCTCGGCAACCAGCCTGGCGACCGTCAGCTTGCCATCCCAGCGCAGTTTCTGGAGGTCGTCGGCGAAGCCGCCTTCGGCAGCCAGTTCGAGGACATTCCTGCCGCCGATTTCGCCGCCGGCGCGCAGGCTGTGCTGGCGGCGCGTGCCGGCGACCTGCAGGTTCAGCTTCTTGAGCAGCCCCGGCCGGTCGACGCCGTCGAAGGCCGCCACCCGCAGGTCGAGCTTGAGCGGACTCGCCGGCTGGCTGCCGAGGTCGGCCGTCAGGCTCGCCTCCTTGAGAAGCCCGATGCCCGGCAGGCCGAGACGCGGCGTTGCCAGTTCGGCCGCCAGCATAAGGTTTTCCGGCGTACCGGCGAGCTGGAGGTAACCGGTGAGGCTGCCGTCGAGTCCGTAGGGGCCGAGTTCCGGCGCCGCGATGTCGACCCGCAGGCTGTCGCCGGGGCGACCGAAGGCGCCGCGCGCCGTGAGCCGGTTCGGCCCGGCAGTCAGTTGCACGTCGGCGCGCGGGATGCGCGGCCAGTCGATGGCAAGCTCGCCGCGCCCGGCCAGCGGCTGGCCGGCGAAACGGCTGTCGCGCAAGGCGAACTGCGCCTCGACGACGGGACGCGGCTGTACCCCAGTGGTACTTGAGCCCAAGGCCCCTGGCGGGACGGGGCGTAGCCGGCCGCTCGCGGCCACGGTCCCGTTGAGCGCTGCCGCCGGCACCCGGGCGAAGCGGCTGGGGTCGAAACGTGCCAGCTCGCCGCTGGCCGAAAACGCCATTTCCTCACCGGTCGCCAGTTCGCCACTGGCCCGCAGCACGGCGTCGCCGGCACGCAGTTCGAGGCGCGTCAGGCTGACCTTTCCGTTCTCATGGCTGGCCTCGGTGGCGAGCGTAAAACGCTGATCGGCGAAGCGGAACGTGAGCTGCTGGCGCGTGCTGCCGACGGTCGCTGAAAACGGGCCGTTCAGGCGGGTCGACCGCAACACGCTGCTCAGTTGCGCAGCATCGAGGTCACGGGCGGTCAGATCGAGGCTCAAGGCACCATCGCGCCAGACCGCGGTGCCGCTCAGCCGGCCGCTCCCCGGCAAGCGCGCCTGCAGGTCGCTGAAGCGGCCGCCGTCATCATTCCAGGCAAAGCGGCCGCTCAGGCGCGCGAGCGGCAGGCGCTGGCGGTCGAGCGGGCCGGCGCTGGCGTTGCGCAGCTCGAAGCTGCCGGCGACGGCATCCGCCTGGCGCTCGTCCGGTCGGACATCGGCCTGCAGCGTCAGGCGGGCGGCCGGTGCGCCGTCGATCCAGACGGCCGGATCGACATCGGCAAGTTCCAGCCTGGCTTCGGCGAAAGGCTGGCGGGCGAAGGGCGTCAACAATGCCCGGCCGCTGCCGCTCACCCCTTCCTCGGCGGCGACTTGCACTTCGATGCGCTCGAGCGGACCGTCGGCGCCCAGCCTCAGCCGCACCGCCTGATCGTCGAGCTGGCCGGCGATGCTGGCGTCCACTCGCAGGGGCAGCGGCGCGCTGCCGCCGAGTTCGGCCGAACCGGCGATCACCGCCAGGCCGAGCCGGGCGCCGAAGTCGTTAAGGCGGTGCGTCTTTCCGTCGCTGGCGAAGACGCCGCGCAGGTCACCAGCGCTGAACACCTGGCCGTAGTCGAACCGGGAAATGAGCATTTTTTGGATGTCGACCGCAACCGGCAATGTCAGGCTGGCCGGCGGCGGCGTCGCCTCGTCGGAGCTGGCGATGTCGATCCGGAGCCGCGCCGCGACGAGTTCGCCGATCGCCAGCCGCTCCTCGAACAGGGCGCCGGGGGTCCAGTCGATGCGCAGATCGTCGACCACGACTTCCAGCCCCGGCTCCTTCCAGCTCAGTCGGCCAAAACCCAGCGGGCCGACGAGGCGGCCGCTCGGCTGCTCGACGGCAAGGCGGCCACCGCTCGCTGCACCGGCAAGGCGCGCCAGCGCGGAAAGGCCGTTTTCACTGAAGCCGAGCCAGGCGCCGACGGCGAGGACGAGGGCAGGCAGGAGAAAAAGACGCCTCATGTCAGAACGGAATCGCCAGCGAAAAATGCAGTTGGATCGCCTCGCTCTGCTCGCCATAGGCGAGATCGACGGCGATCGGCCCGGCCACCGTCCGCCAGCGGGCGCCGAGACCATAGCCGTAGGCGAGGTCGACCTTGCTCAGGTCGTCGACCGCGTTGCCGGCATCGACGAAGGCGGCGACGCCCCAGGTGTCATCGAGCCAGTGGGTGTATTCGACGGTGGCATTGGCCATGTAGCGGCCGCCGACGATGGCCGAGCCCTCGCTGACGCCGAGACTCTGGTAGCTGTAGCCGCGCAACGAGCCGGTGCCGCCGGTGCGGAAGAGGTATTCCTGCGGGATGCCGTTGCGCGAATCGGCGATGGTGTAGCCGATCTCGCCGCTCAGCATCAGCGTGTCGCGCTGGCCGACCGGGAAGAACTGCTGGTAGCGGCCGAGCAGGCGGATGAAACTCTGGTCCGACAACACCGCCTTGGCGGCGCCGCCGATCTGGCCGCGCAGCACGATGCCATCGCGGGCATCGAGCGGGTTGTCGACCTGGCGCCAGGTCCACGCCACGTCCGGGACCAGCGCCCGGTTGATGCTGTCCGGTGCGCCGTCCGGCTCCAGGCGCTCATCCTGCCAGGTCAG
>JBFZCS010000164.1:0-3124 GCA_041307825.1 Azonexaceae bacterium | reverse complement strand
TTCGCGCCCAACGCGGGCATCGTGCCGCAACTCGAGAGCTACATGGACAAGCTGCGCAAGTCGGTGGATTCGGTGGGCGCCAGGATTACCGTCGTCGCTGCCGGGGTGCCGCCGGGTTGGGGCGAGCCGGTCTATGACCGCCTCGATGCCGAAATCGCTTACGCGATGATGGGCATCAACGCCGTCAAGGGGGTCGAAATCGGCGCCGGCTTCGCATCGGTCGCGCAGCGCGGCAGCGAGCACAGCGATGAAATGACACCGCAGGGCTTCGTCAGCAATCACGCCGGCGGCATCCTCGGAGGCATTTCGACGGGGCAGGAGATTGTCGTCAATATGGCGATCAAGCCGACTTCGTCGATTGCCCAGTCACGGCGCTCGATCAATCGTCATGGCGAAGCCATCGAGGTCGCCACCGAGGGGCGGCACGATCCTTGTGTCGGCATCCGCGCAACGCCGATTGCCGAGGCGATGCTGGCGCTGGTGTTGATGGATCATGCGTTGCGCCATCGTGCGCAATGCGGCGATGTTGTCTGCCAGACGCCGCGCATTCCGGGAAAAATCGCGTAAAATCTTGGGTTTTTTGCCGCTGATGACAGCGGACGAGTCGCAAAGGGAGAACAACATGCAAGTGGATCATCACGACCTCCACCACGAGTTTCCGGAAATGAACGACGCGATCAATGCGTTGAATGCCGGAAACGCCCATTTCGCCAAGCTGTTCGACAGCTACCATCGCCTGACCGGCAAGGTCGAGGATCTGGAAGAGCACGACATGCCGGTGGCCGATTTCACCATCGAAGACATGAAGAAGCAGCGCGTCAAGCTGAAGGACGAGCTCTATCACATGTTGCTGGCCTATCGCGCCGGCCAGCAATCCGCCAGGGCCTGATCAGCGCCTGCGCCCGACGGTGCATCCGGTAAAATCATCGGATGCACGCTCTGCCTTACTGGCGCCTCTCGGGCTACTACTTCTTCTATTTCGCCTTCATCGGCGCTTTCTCGCCCTATTTCGGGCTCTATCTCCAATCCCTGAACTTTTCTGCCTGGGACATCGGCCTGCTGATGTCGCAGATGCAGCTGATGCGCCTGTTCGGGCCGAATCTCTGGGGCTGGCTGGCCGACCGTTTCGGGCGGCGCCTGGTCATCATCCGTCTGGCGGCGCTGGCCGGGCTGGCCGGGTTCACGGCTTTCTTCTGGCTCGACAAGTTGGGCGGCATGCTGGTGGCGATGGCGGTCATCGCCTTCTTCTGGAGCGCTGCACTGCCGTTGGTCGAAACGCTGACCTTCGACCACCTGCGCGAGGAGCGCGGGCGCTATAGCCGCATCCGCCTGTGGGGGTCGATCGGCTTCATCGTCGCCGTGCTCGGTACCGGCGCCGTGCTCGACGTACTGCCGCTGAACGGATTGCTCTGGGTGTGCTGGGGCATCCTGGCCGGCATCCTGGCGCTGGCCGTCGTCCTGACCGATGCAACGACGGCGCCACATCCTCACGACAGCCTGCCGGTCGGCGACATTCTGCGCCAGCCGCGGGTGCGGGCGCTGCTCGCTGCCTGCTTCGCGATGTCGGCTGCGCATGGCGCGCTCTATGTTTTCCTTTCCATCCACCTGGCCAGCCTCGGCTACAGCAAGGCCGAGGTCGGTGGCCTGTGGTCGCTCGGGGTGCTGGCGGAAATCGTCGTTTTCATGCTGATGACCAAGCTGAACCGGCGGTATTCGCTGCGTGTCCTGTTGCTGGCCAGCTTTGCCGCCGCCATCCTGCGTTTCCTGCTGATCGGCTGGGGCGCCGAATCGCTTGCTGTCATGGTGCTGGCACAGCTGATGCACGGACTGACCTTCGGCGCCTACCACGCCTCGGCAATCGCCGCGATCAATCTGTGGTTTCCCGGCCGGGCGCAGGGCCGGGGGCAGGCGCTCTATTCCAGCATCTCGTTCGGCGCCGGCGGCTTGCTCGGCGGGTTGCTCAGCGGCTGGACCTGGGATGGTATCGGCGCCGGGTGGACCTACACGTTGGCCTCGCTTTTTGCTGTCGGCGGGTTCTGGCTGGTCTGGCGCTGGGTGCGCGGGGACGTCGCGGTCGACGCCCCCGTGGAAGCAAAAAACGCCTATCCTGTGCGATAATTCAAGGCTTTCCGGCCTATTCGAAGCGTTCCATGTCGAAGACACTTTACGACAAACTTTGGGAGAATCATGTCGTCCATCAGGAAGATGATGGCACGGCGCTTCTCTACATCGACCGTCACCTGGTGCACGAAGTGACCAGCCCGCAGGCCTTCGAAGGTCTCAAGCTGGCCGGCCGCAAGGCATGGCGGATCTCGTCCATCGTCGCGACGGCCGACCACAACACGCCGACCGACCACTGGGACGAAGGGATCAAGGATGCTGTTTCGCGCCAGCAGGTCGAGACACTGGATGCCAATATCCGTGAAGTCGGCGCGCTGGCTTATTTCCCGTTCAAGGATCCGAAGCAGGGCATCGTGCACGTCGTCGGCCCGGAAAATGGGGCCACGCTGCCAGGCATGACAGTCGTTTGCGGTGACTCGCATACCTCGACGCACGGCGCCTTTGCCTGTCTGGCGCATGGCATCGGCACCTCGGAAGTCGAGCATGTGCTGGCCACGCAATGTCTGCTGCAGAAGAAATCGAAGACCATGCTGATCGCCGTCGACGGCAAGCTCGGCAAGGGCGTCACCGCCAAGGATGTGGCGCTGGCCATCATCGGCACCATCGGCACCGCCGGTGGCAACGGTTACGCCATCGAATTCGGCGGCAGCGCCATCCGTGGCCTGAGCATGGAAGGTCGCATGACCCTGTGCAACATGGCCATCGAAGGCGGTGCGCGTATGGGGTTTGTCGCGGTCGACGACAAAACCATCGATTATTTGAAAGGCCGCCCGTTTTCGCCGAAGGGCGAGATCTGGGAGAAGGCCGTCGCCTACTGGCGCACGCTGCATTCCGATGCCGGGGCGCAGTTTGACCGCGTGGTGACGCTGAAGGCCGAGGATATCCGTCCACAGGTGACCTGGGGTACCTCGCCGGAAATGGTGGTGTCCATCGACGCCGCCGTGCCCGACCCGGCCAAGCAGGCCGATCCGGTCAAGCGTGAGGGGATGGAGCGCGCCCTGCA
>JBFZCS010000163.1:0-15965 GCA_041307825.1 Azonexaceae bacterium | reverse complement strand
GCAGTGCGGGCGATCAGGCTCATCCCCTGGGGAACATCGAGCTGATCCAGCGTGTCGCGAAGTTCGGTACGCTCGTCACCATCGACGCGCCGCGAAACGCCACCGCCGCGCGGATTGTTCGGCATCAGCACCAGATAGCGCCCGGCCAGGGAAATATAGGTGGTCAGGGCAGCGCCCTTGTTGCCACGCTCGTCCTTGTCGACCTGAACGATGAGTTCCTGGCCTTCCTTCAATACCTCGTTGATCTTGGCGCGACCAACTTCGACACCCGGCTTGAAGTAGGAACGGGAAATTTCCTTGAATGGCAGGAAGCCGTGGCGGTCCGCGCCGTAGTCGACGAAGCAGGCTTCGAGACTGGGTTCGATGCGGGTGATGACGGCCTTGTAGATGTTGCTCTTGCGTTGTTCCTTGGTGGCCGATTCGATGTCCAGGTCAATAAGTTTCTGACCATCGACAATGGCGACACGGAGTTCTTCGGCCTGTGTCGCATTGAAAAGCATGCGTTTCATTGTTTTGGGGCTCCTGCGCGCTTGGGCACACAGCAAGGAAACGCCCGTTCAGGCAGCGACAGGTTCTTTATCGGGTTGCGTCATTAAGGATGAGGGCAAAGGCGATGATGAATGTGCTGATCAACAAACGGTTACGTATTTTTTATTAAAATTCGCAACCTGAAAATTCCTGCAACGGGCAAACCGTGCGTGCTTACGGCGGGCTAATCCATTAACATCACTACTTTTGGTGAGTGAACTTAACCAGTCGTTTTACGGTGGTCTGGCTTGTGCAAGTCGCGCAAGTGAAACTTCGAAGACTGCCGCGTGGCAGTCGCACCAGCGGTGCGAGGCAAACGGTCTGACGGTTCGAGATCTCTTGCAAACCGGGATGTAAAACGTGGGCAGTATATTGCAAAATGATCAGCGCTGGTAGCAATTCGGTCACCCATACGGTGATCGGCGACGAGGACCATGGCCAGCGTCTCGACAATTTCCTGATCCGCTGTTGCAAGGGCGTTCCCAAAAGCCACATCTACCGGATTCTGCGCAGTGGTGAAGTGCGTATTAACAGCCGGCGGGTCGATGCAACCTACCGTCTGTGCGCCGGCGACAAGTTGCGCATTCCGCCGATCCGGGTGGCCGAGCGGCCAAAGAACGAAGTCGACGAGGCCGCCAAGCAGCGGGTCGATCTGCCGATCCTCTACGAGGACGAGGCCATGCTGGTCATCGACAAGCCGGAGGGCATCGCGGTGCACGGCGGTAGCGGCGTCAGTTTCGGGGTCATCGAGGCGCTTCGCCGGCAGCGACCCGAGGCCCGGTTTCTCGAACTGGCGCACCGCCTGGACCGCGAAACCTCCGGCATCCTGCTGGTCGGCAAGAAGCGTTTGGCGCTTACGGCGCTGCATGACATGTTCCGCGAGCACGGGGCGGGTGCCGACAAGCGCTATCTGGTGCTGGTCAAGGGACGCTGGATGAACACGACGCAGCACGTCAAACTGCCGTTGCACAAATATCTGACGGAAGGCGGCGAGCGACGGGTATCGGTCAATCCGGAGGGCAAGACCGCGCATACGGTTTTCCGGCTGGTGGCGCGCTGGCCGGAGATGAGCCTGCTCGAGGCGCAATTGAAAACCGGGCGAACCCATCAGATCAGGGTGCATCTGGCGCATCTCGGCTTTCCGATTCTCGGTGATGAAAAATACGGCGAGTTCTCGCTGAATCGGGAACTCAAGCGCACAGGACTCAAACGCATGGCGCTGCATGCCTGGCGTATGGCGTTGCGTCATCCGCTGACCGGGGCGCCGCTGGAATGCATTGCGCCGCTACCGGAAAGCATCGCCGGCTACATTGCTGCGGTCGACACGCAAAAAACACGGGAATTCACCACTGACCATCTGGAACAAATTCTCGGGAAAAGGCTCTGAAGCGCATGAAATATGAACTTGTGGTTTTCGACTGGGACGGCACCTTGCTCGATTCGGCAGGTGCGATCGTCGTCGCCATCCAGGCGGCCTGCCGCGACATTGGCCATCCGCCGCCGAGCGACGAACAGGCGCGCCATGTCATCGGGCTCGGCCTGGTCGATGCACTGCGCCAGGCGGCGCCGGATCTGCCTGCGGAAAGCTACCCGGCGATGGTCGACCGCTACCGTCATCACTATCTCTCCGGCGATCATCAGCTGGACTTGTTCAAGGGCGTCCCGGAACTGCTGGACGAATTACAGGCGGCCGGCCATATCCTGGCGATCGCCACCGGCAAGAGCCGGATTGGTCTGGAGCGGGCGCTCGATCATTCCGGCCTGCGCCCGCTGTTTCAGGCATCGCGCTGCGCTGACGAATGTCATTCCAAGCCGCACCCGCAGATGCTCGACGAACTGATGGCGGAATTCGGCGTAACCGGTGATGAAACGCTGATGATCGGCGATACCTCGCATGACCTCCTGATGGCCAGGAACGCAGGCGTCGACAGCCTTGCCGTCACCTATGGGGCGCACCCCCACGATCATCTGCTCGATCACCGGCCGCTGGCTTGCCTCCATAGCGTTGCGGAACTTGGCGCTTGGCTGAAGACAAACGCCTGATCTGCGCCAGCGCGGCGCTTGCAGAGGCGGGCAAGGGGTTCCGTTTCAGGGTCATCCATCGTCAGCGCGAGTCGGATGCCTTCGTCGTCCGCTTTCACGGGCGGGTTTTCGGCTATCTCAATGAATGTGGCCATGTTCCGGCGCAACTCGACTGGTTGCCTGGGGAGTTCTTCGATGATTCCAAGCTATACTTGGTTTGCTCGGTTCATGGTGCGCTTTATGCGCCGGATTCGGGCCGGTGCCTTGGCGGGCGCTGCCAGGGCAAAGGCTTGACAGCGCTGGCGGTTGACGAGGTTGATGGTCAGGTTTTTTTTCTACAAGAAATCGTTCATGGATAATCCCCAATCCCCCAACAATTCCCCGGACTGGGAGCGGAAGACGCTCGAGAAACTGGTCTATTCGGCGCTGAATGAACAGAAGTCCCGGCGCCGGTGGGGTATTTTCTTCAAGATTCTCGGGTTCGCCTATCTGACTGTGGTGCTTGTCACGCTGGTCGACTGGGGAACCGAGGCAGCGCATCAGGAACGCCATACCGCGCTGATCGAACTGACTGGCGTTATCGAGCCCAAGGGCACGGCGAATGCCGAGAAAATGATCGAATCGCTGCAAAGCGCGTTCAAGGAAAAGAACGTTGCGGGAGTCATCGTGCGCATCAACAGCCCAGGGGGCAGTCCGGTTCAGGCCGGCCTCATCAATGACGAGATAAGGCGTCTCCGCGCCAAGCATCCGGAAACGCCGCTCTATGCCGTGGTCGAGGATATTTGCGCGTCAGGGAGCTACTACGTTGCCGTTGCAGCGGACAAGATCTATGTGGATAAGGCAAGTATCGTCGGTTCCATCGGCGTCTTGATGGACGGCTTCGGGTTTACCGGGACGATGGAAAAGCTGGGTGTCGACCGGCGCCTGCTGACGGCCGGCAACAACAAGGGATTCCTCGATCCCTTCTCGCCGCCAAATCCGAATCAGATGGCGCACACGCAGGTCATGCTGGACGATATCCACCAGCAATTCATCGATGTCGTCAAGGCCGGTCGCGGCACGCGCCTCAAAGAAGCGCCCGAGATCTTTTCGGGACTGATGTGGACCGGCGACAAGAGCATCAAGCTCGGTTTGGCCGATGCTTTCGGCAGTGTCGATTCGGTCGCGCGCGACGTGATCAAGGCTGAAAAGGTGCTTGACTATTCAGTCAAGGACAATATTGCCGAGCGCTTTGCCAAGCGGCTCGGGGCAGGTGCGGTCGACAGCCTGTGGAAGGGGTTTTCCGAGAGCGCTTCTTCGCTCAGCCTGCGCTGAGATAACTCAGGCCAACAGCAGAAAAACCGTCGGACGCCGCTCGATTTCGGGCGGCGTTTGTTTTTTCCACTGACCAACCGTGAGCGTCCTGACCGACTCGCCAGGCAGGCTGAGATCGGTGGCTATCGCAATCCGCGTTCCCGACTGACAGGTCTGGAGAATGCTTTCGAGCAGTTGGCGGTTGCGATACGGGGTCTCGATAAAAATCTGGGTTTGCCCGCGCTTGCGCGATTCGACCTCAATCTCGCGCAGGGCTTTTGTGCGTTCCGCGTCCTTGGCCGGCAGGTAGCCCTGAAAGGCGAAGCGCTGGCCGTTGAGGCCGGACGCCATCAAGGCCAGTAACAGGGAGGAGGGACCGATCAGTGGCGCCACGCGAATCCCTTCGCTTTGCGCCAAGGCCACGAGATTTGCTCCGGGGTCGGCAACAGCAGGGCAGCCCGCTTCGGAAAGCAGCCCGAGATCGTGACCGGCGCGTAGCGGAGCAAGCAGCCGATCCAGTGCATCCGGTCGTGTGTGTTCGTTAAGTTCTTCGATTTGCAAGGCTTGCAGCGGCTGTTCGATACCCGCTGCCTTGAGGAAGGCGCGGGCCGATTTTGCGTTCTCGACGACGAAGTGGGACAGGCTGTGTATCTGCGCCAGAACCGGTGCAGGCAGAGATGCTTCCGGGGAGATGTGGCCGAGCGGGACGGGAATCAGGTAGAGCGTGCCGGCGGTCACAGGACGTTCATTCCGTGCTTTCTCAGAAGATCGCATAGCGCGATCAAGGGGAGGCCGATCAGTGCATTGGGATCGTCTCCTTGAATCCGGCTGAGCAAGGATATTCCCAGGCCTTCCGACTTTGCCGACCCGGCGCAGTTGTAGGCCGGTTCGCGGCGCAGATAAGTCTCGATTTCCAGATCGGTCAGTTCGCGGAAACCGACCAGCGTCGGTACGCCGCAAACCTCCGCCTGACCGGTTCGCGAATTGAGCACGCAGAGTCCGGTAAAGAAATTGACGGTTTGTCCGGAAAGCTGCCTGAGTTGTTCGACGGCGCGGAGATGTGTCCCCGGCTTGCCAAAGACCCTTCCGCCCGCTTCGGCCACCTGGTCGCTGCCGATGATAAGGGCATTCGGGAATTCATCCGCAACCGCGCGTGCCTTGGCCTCCGACAGGCGCAGGGCCGTCGCGGTCGGCGATTCATCGGGAAGTGGGGACTCGTCGGTTTCAGGGTTGGCGACTTCGAACGGCAAGCCGAGGCGGTTGAGGAGTTCGCGCCGGTAGGGCGAAGTCGAGGCGAGTACGAGTTTTTGCGACATAAATTTGTAATGGCAACAAGTGCTTGGAAAAGCTTCTTGAGGCAGCACTTGGTTTGACTTGGGAGCCTAAAGCTAATATTATCTCGCGTTTAAGTCGAAGCCGCTCAAGATTGAAAAGGATTTCGGATAGTTTCGCGTTTGCCCGGGAAAGTCGTGTGCTGGAAGGCACGCTGGCGGTTTCCAGCCTTGAACGCCTGCAGGATCTGCTGGCGGACGCCTCCGGAGAGGAAGTGACGTTCCGGATCGAGGGCCTCAAGGGTGCGCGCGGACAATCCATGCTGCATCTGAAAGCAAGCGGGGTACTCCCGCTGGCCTGTCAGCGCTGCCTGGAAGCGATCCATTTCGAACTCGACATCGACAGCCTGCTGGAATTGATCCCGGCGGATGCTGAATTGTCGCAGGAAGAGCTGGACGATGACACCCGTGATTTCCTGCCGGTGGCAGGCGAACTGGACGTGGCCGAATTGGTGGAGGACGAAGTTCTCCTGGCCCTGCCGGCCGCGCCCCGACATGAAAGATGTAGTTTGCCTGGCGCGCCGGATGCAGGCGAGCGGATCAATCCGTTTGCTGTCCTGGATGGGCTCAAAGGCAAACCGAACTGATTTTTTTGGAGTATCAACATGGCTGTTCAACAGAACAAAAAATCCCCTTCCAAGCGTGGTATGCATCGCGCTCACGATTTCCTGGTTGCCCCGCCGCTGGCTGTCGAGCCGACGACCGGTGAGACGCACCTGCGCCACCACATTTCGCCGACCGGTTTCTACCGCGGCAAGAAAGTCCTGAAGGCCAAGGGCGAGTAATCGATAAATGAGGGGCAGGCGGTTCGTTCCGGGCCGCCTGCCTTTTATTTTGTCATGACAGCCCGCATTGCCATCGATTGCATGGGGGGAGACCACGGACCGTCGGTTACGGTGCCGGCGGCACTCCGTTTCCTGGACGATCACCCGGCCGCCAGCCTGATTCTCGTTGGACGTGAAGAGGTGCTGCAGCCACTATTGGGCAATCGCTCCGGCAATTCGCGCCTGCGTGTGGTCAACGCCAGCGAAGTCGTCGAAATGGATGAGTCGCCGGCGCTCGCCTTGCGCGGCAAGAAGGACTCGTCGATGCGCGTGGCGATCAACCTGGTCAAGAATGGCGAGGCGGATGCCTGCGTTTCGGCCGGAAATACCGGTGCGTTGATGGCGATTTCACGGTTTGTCCTGAAGATGCTGCCCGGTATCGAACGCCCGGCAATCTGCGCACCCCTGCCCACCACGAAGGGGCACACCCACATGCTCGATCTCGGGGCCAATGTCGATTGCGCTCCGGAACACCTGCTGCAGTTTGGCATCATGGGCGCCATGCTGGTGTCTGCCATGGAGCACACGGATCGTCCGACAGTCGGCATCCTGAATATCGGCGAGGAAGAGATCAAGGGCAACGAAACGGTCAAGGCCGCCGCCGATCTGTTGCGTGCCTCCGATCTAAATTTCATCGGCAATGTCGAGGGCGACGGCATCTACAAGGGTGATGCCGATGTCGTTGTGTGCGACGGATTTGTCGGCAATGTTGCGCTGAAGACCTCCGAAGGCCTGGCCCAGATGCTCGGATCGTCGCTGCGCAGCGAATTCAAGCGCAACTGGCTGACCAAGATTGCGGCCTTGATCGCCATCTCGGTGTTGAACAACTTCAAGGAGCGCTTCGACCACCGTCGTTACAACGGGGCCATTCTGCTCGGGCTGAAAGGGATTTCGGTCAAGAGCCACGGCTCGGCGGATGCCTTTTCATTTGGCTTCGCCATCGGCCGCGCCTATGATGCGGCGGAGAATCGCGTAGTCGAGCGGATCGCCAACCGCATGGCGCGGCCGACGGTTCCCGATACCGCCACTGCCGGGGAGACAGCCTGAATGTATACGCGCCTAATCGGAACCGGCAGTTATTTGCCTGGCGATCCGGTCACCAATAACGATCTGGTTGCCCGTGGCGTCGACACTAACGACGAATGGATCGTCACCCGCACCGGCATTAGCAGTCGTTACCTTGCCGAACCGGGCGCGACGGCCAGCGAACTGGGCCTGACAGCAGCCCGGCGGGCGCTGGAAATGGCTGGGGTCGATGGTAGTGAAATCGACTTGATCATCGTCGCCACGTCGACGCCGGATTTCATCTTCCCGAGCACGGCCTGCCTGATTCAGGGGCAATTAGGCAACAAGGGGGCGACCGCCTTCGACGTTCAGGCCGTGTGCAGCGGCTTTGTCTACGCTCTCGGGATTGCCGACAAGTTCATCGGCTCCGGCAGCCACAAAAAGGCTTTGGTCATCGGTACCGAAGTCTTTTCGCGAATTCTTGACTGGAACGATCGCGGCACTTGCGTGCTGTTCGGTGACGGCGCCGGCGCCGTTGTTCTCGAGGCGTCCGACACGCCCGGCATTCTGGCGACGGCGCTGCATGCCGACGGCAGCCAGAGCGGGATCCTCAATGTGCCGGGGCAGATATGCAACGGGCAGGTCACCGGAGATCCGTTCCTGCGCATGGATGGCCAGGCGGTGTTCAAGTTTGCCGTGCGTGTTCTGGCGGATGTTGCCGAAGAAGTGTGCGCGACAGCCGGTATCCGGAGCAGTGAGGTGGACTGGCTGATTCCGCATCAGGCGAATATCCGCATCATCGATGCGACGGGGCGAAAACTCGGTATCGACCGCAACAAAGTGATCGTCACCGTGGATCGGCACGGCAATACGTCGGCGGCGTCGGTGCCGCTGGCGCTCGATGAGGCGGTCCGCGACGGTCGCATCCAGCGCGGTCAGAAGGTTCTGCTGGAAGGTGTCGGCGGCGGCTTCACCTGGGGCGCAGCCCTACTGGTATTCTGATTCAGGAGTCTGAGAACCATGTCTTTTGCTTTCGTATTTCCCGGCCAGGGCTCGCAGAGCGTCGGCATGATGGCCGCCTACGGTGATGCTGCGGTGGTCCGGGCAACCTTCGACGAAGCCTCGGCAACGCTGGGTGACGACCTGTGGGCGATGGTTGCCGACGGTCCCGCTGAAGTGCTGACCCAGACGGTCAATACGCAACCTGTCATGCTGACCGCCGGCATTGCCGCCTGGCGCCTGTGGCTGGCAAAGGGCGGGCGGCAGCCGGCGGTCGTTGCCGGCCATAGCCTGGGCGAATATTCCGCGCTGGTCGCTGCCGGCGTCATCGAATTCAAGGATGCGGTGCCGCTGGTTCGCCTGCGCGCCGCAGCCATGCAGCAGGCCGTGCCGGTAGGTACCGGCGCCATGGCCGCCGTGCTCGGCCTGGATAATGCCGGCATCGCGGCAGCCTGTTTCGAAGCGGCGCAGGGTGAAGTGGTCGAGCCGGTGAACTTCAACGCCAATGGCCAGACGGTCATTGCCGGGCACAGGGCCGCGGTCGAACGGGCAATGGAGGCCTGCAAGGCGCGAGGCGCAAAAATGGCCAAGGCGCTGCCGGTTTCGGCGCCGTTTCATTCCTCGCTGATCCGACCCGCCGCCGACAAACTGGCAGTGCGTCTGGCTGAACTGTCGCTGAATGCACCGCAGATTCCAGTCATCAACAACGTCGACGTCGCGATCGAAAGCGATCCGGCCCGCATCAAGGATGCGTTGATTCGTCAGGCCTACAATCCGGTACGCTGGGTCGAGACCATCCAGAAAATGGCGGCAATTGGCGTGTCGACCGTGGCGGAATGCGGTCCGGGCAAGGTACTGGCCGGCCTGACGAAGCGCTGTGCCGATGGCGTTACCGGCATTGCGCTGGCCGACGCCGCCGCCATCGAAGCCAATCTCGGACTGGAGTAAGCGATGCTGAACGACAAGATTGCCCTGGTCACCGGCGCCACCCGCGGGATCGGGCGCGCCATCGCGCTCGAACTTGGCAAACTGGGCGCCACGGTGATCGGTTCGGCGACCAGCGCGGATGGTGCCGGAAAAATCTCCGCTTATCTCGCCGAGGCCGGTATCAAGGGGCGGGGCATTTGTCTGGACGTCTGCGACGCGGGCCAGACCGACGCAGTGCTTGGCGAACTGGCCAAGGAATTTGGCGCGATCACGGTGCTGATCAATAACGCTGGCATCACCCGTGACAATCTGTCGCTGCGCATGAGCGACGACGACTGGGACGCGGTCATCGATACCAACCTGAAGGCGGTCTTCCGCATGTCTCGGGGCGTCATGCGCGGCATGATGAAAGCCCGTTTCGGGCGCATCGTCAATATCACCTCGGTGGTCGGCTATTCTGGCAATGCCGGGCAGGCCAACTATTGCGCAGCCAAGGCCGGGGTGGCCGGGATGAGCCGTTCTCTGGCCCGCGAACTGGGTAGCCGCAACATCACGGTCAACTGTGTTGCGCCCGGCTTTATCGCCACCGACATGACGCACGCCTTGACCGAAGAGCAGAAGGCAGCCATGCTGGCGTCGATTCCGCTCGGTCGCGCCGGCACGCCCGAGGATGTTGCAGGTGCCGTCAGCTTTCTTGTATCACCGTCTGCCGCCTATGTCACGGGTACGACCGTGCATGTAAACGGCGGCATGTTCATGGATTGATTTCCCGAAGCCCCGGCTTTTGGTAAACTAGTCACGTTTTTTTCGAACCCCTAAGGGGAAGGAGTTTTTCTAATGGATAACATCGTAGAGCGCGTCAAGAAGATTGTCGCCGAACAACTGGGCGTTAATGAAGCGGACATCAAGAACGAGTCCTCCTTTGTGGACGATCTTGGCGCGGATTCGCTGGATACCGTCGAACTGGTAATGGCCCTCGAAGAGGAATTCGAGTGCGAGATTCCCGACGAGCAGGCCGAGAAGATCACCACGGTCCAGCAGGCGGTCGATTTCATCCTCGCCAACAAGAAGTAATCCATTTCCGTAGATCCCGAGACAAGGCCGGCCCCATGGCCGGCCTTGCCACATTTGCATTCGGAGTTCATCTTGGCACGTCGTAGAGTCGTAGTTACCGGTCTCGGCCTTATTTCCCCGGTCGGCAACAGCGTCGAAGAAGGTTGGCAGAACATCATTGCTGGCCGTTCCGGTATCGCGCCCGTTACCCGATTCGATACCTCAACGTTCCCGGTTCAGTTCGCCGGCGAAGTGAAAGACTTCGAGATCACCCAGTACATTTCTGCCAAGGACGCCCGCCGCATGGACAAGTTCATCCATTACGGGTTGGCGGCGGGCATGCAGGCCGTGCGCGATGCCGGTCTGGACAAGGAAGGTGCCGCCGATCCCGAGCGTGTCGGTGTTGCCATCGGTTCAGGCATCGGCGGCCTGCCGCTGATTGAGGAAACCAAGGACGAATTCAATGCAGGCGGCGTGCGCAAGGTGTCCCCGTTCTTCGTTCCCGGATCGATCATCAACATGATCTCCGGCAACCTGTCGATTGAATACGGCTTCAAAGGTCCGAACATTTCCATCGTCACGGCGTGCACGACCGGCACGCACTCAATTGGCGATGCGGCCCGCATCATCGAGTACGGAGATGCCGATGTGATGGTCGCCGGCGGCGCCGAATCGACGGTCTCCCCACTCGGCATGGGCGGTTTCTGCGCCGCTCGCGCATTATCTACGCGCAACGATGATCCGGCTACCGCCAGCCGGCCGTGGGACAAAGATCGCGACGGCTTCGTGCTGGGCGAGGGTGCCGGCGTCCTGGTGCTCGAAGAGTACGAACATGCCAAGGCACGCGGCGCCAGGATCTATGCCGAAGTCGCCGGTTACGGTATGAGCGCCGATGCCTATCACATCACGGCGCCAAACATGGACGGCCCGCGCCGTTCCATGGTCAATGCGCTGAAGAATGCCGGCATTGCGCCTTCCGACGTGCAGTATGTCAACGCGCATGGCACCTCGACCCCCCTTGGCGACAAGAACGAGTCGGATGCCATCAAGGCGGCTTTCGGCGACGCAGCCTACAAGATCGTCGTCAATTCGACCAAGTCGATGACCGGCCACCTACTGGGTGGTGCCGGCGGTGTCGAATCGCTGTTCACCGTGCTGGCGATCCATCACCAGATTTCACCGCCGACGATCAACATCTTCAACCAGGATCCGGAATGCGACCTGGACTACTGCGCCAATGTGGCACGGCCGATGAAGATCGATATCGCGCTGAAGAACAACTTCGGCTTCGGCGGCACCAACGGTTCGCTGGTCTTCAAGCGAATCTGATCCGGTTCCGCAGGAAAGCGAACGGTGCAGTTTCCGATTGTCATCGGACTGCACCGGTCGCGTTTTCTGGGGGCGGCACTTGTTGCGGTCACCGCGCTGGCGAGCGTGGCGACTCTGGCGTTACCTTGGGCGCCGGTTGTTCGAGTTGCAAATCTCGCAGCTATCGTGATCGTGGCCGGCCTTGCCTGGCGGCGTCTCGCCCCTGGGCTATCGGCAATCAGGCTGGAGCAGGCCGGGCAAATTTTCCTGGCAGCCACCGGCAACTCCGAGTTCGTAGAGGCTGAATTGCTGGCCGGAGCAACCGTTCACCCCTGGCTGACGGTCATTCGCCTGAAAACAGCGGATCAAGGAAAGCACATACTGATCGTTGCGGTCGACTCCATGAAACCCGAGGATTTCAGGCGTTTGCGCGTCTTTCTGCGCTGGCGGGCTGAGTTCAGCGTACCGGCCGGCGACGCCTGAGAACCGTATTTTTTGGTTTGCGGGTCATTTCGGGGTAATCGCGGGAAAAGTGCAGGCCGCGGCTTTCCTTGCGCTGCATGGCGCAGCGGACAATCAGATCGGCCGTGACAACGAGGTTGCGCAGCTCGATCAGGTCATGACTGACGCGGAAGTTGGCGTAGAACTCTTCGATTTCCCGCATCAGCAGTCGGATCCGGTGCTGCGCCCGCTTCAGCCGCTTGGTGGTGCGGACGATGCCGACGTAATCCCACATGAAGCGGCGCAACTCGTCCCAGTTGTGGGAAATGACGACTTCCTCATCGGCATCGGTAACGCGGCTTTCGTCCCATTGCGGCAAGCGGGGCAGGGGCCTGGATTTGCTGCCAAGAATGTCGTCGACTGCAGCTTCCGCGAAAACCAGGCATTCGAGGAGTGAATTGGAGGCCAGCCGGTTGGCCCCGTGCAGTCCGGTGCATGAGGCTTCGCCGGCGACATAGAGGCCGGGCACGTCGGTGCGGCCATGCAGGTCGCTGACAATGCCGCCGCAGGTATAGTGAGCCGCCGGCACGACCGGGATCGGTTCGCTGGCGATGTCGATGCCCAGTTCCAGGCAGCGGGCATGGATGTTCGGGAAATGCTCGCGAATGAAACCCTCGCCCTTGTGCGAAATGTCGAGAAAAACGCAGTCGAGGCCGCGTTTTTTCATTTCGAAGTCGATGGCACGGGCGACGATGTCGCGCGGTGCCAGTTCTGCCCGTTCGTCATGCTCAGGCATGAAGCGCGTACCGTCGGGCAGGCGGAGCAGGCCGCCTTCGCCGCGCACCGCCTCGGAAATCAGGAACGACTTGGCTTGCGGGTGATACAGGCAGGTCGGGTGGAACTGGATGAATTCCATGTTGGCGACGCGGCAACCGGCCCGCCAGGCCATGGCGATTCCGTCGCCAGTCGAGGTGTCGGGATTCGTCGTGTATAGATAGACCTTGCCGGCCCCGCCCGTCGCGATCAGCGTATTCGCGGCACCGAGGGTGATGACCTCGCCGTTGAGGCTGTCGAGTACGTAAGCGCCAAAGCAGCGGTTTTCGCCGGTACCCAGCTTGACGCCGGTAATCAGGTCGATGGCAATGTGATTTTCGAGAACGACGATATTCGGATTGCCGCGCACCTTCTCCATCAACGTCGCCTGGACTGCCGAGCCGGTTGCGTCCGCCACGTGAATCACCCGCCGGGCGCTGTGCCCGCCCTCGCGCGTCAGGTGGTAGCCCGCTTCGTCCTTGGTGAAGGGGACGCCTTGGCCGATCAGCCATTCGATTGCGCGGCGACCGTTCTCGATGACGAAACGCGTTGCCTTTTCGTCATTGAGCCAGGCACCAGCGACCAGCGTGTCTCTGATATGCGCCTCGATCGAGTCGCGATTGTCGAGAACCGCCGCGATGCCGCCCTGAGCCCAGCCCGACGCCGAATCCCCAAGCGTACGTTTGCTGACGAGGGCGACCCGGCAGTGGTTGGCCAAGCGCAAGGCTGCCGACTGGCCGGCCAGACCGCTGCCGATAATTAGGACGTCGAAATTCTGCAACACGGTTCTCGATCAGGGTTGTGGCGCTGAATATAGCATGCACGCGCCAATCCCATGCGTTACAGACGGTCACAAATAATGGAAACTACGTATTCATCCCGGCAAATTGGCTAGGCTATACTTCGCTACAAACGAAACTAATGAAAATCCCGCAGGGAGTAACAAAATTTATGAGCGAGCGCGAAACCGACCAGGCTCTGGTCGAACTGGCGCAAGGTGGAGATAAGCACGCCTTCGACCAGCTGGTGAGCAAATACCAGCGCAAGCTGGGACGCCTGCTGTCGCGTTATATCCGTGATTCGGCCGAAGTGGAGGATGTCTCGCAGGAAGCCTTCATCAAGGCGTATCGCGCGTTGCCCTCATTCCGTGGCGACAGCGCGTTTTATACCTGGCTCTACCGGATCGGGATCAACACGGCCAAGAACTATCTCGTGGCGCAGGGGCGGCGTGCGCCGACGTCGACCGAATTCGACAGCGAGGAAGCCGAGACCTTCGAGTCGGCCGATCAGTTGCGCGACATCAATACGCCGGAGAGTCTGCTGTTGTCCAAGCAGATCGGCGAAACGGTGAATGGCGCCATCGACGCCTTGCCCGAAGAGTTGCGTACGGCGATTGTTCTGCGTGAAATCGAAGGACTTTCCTACGATGAGATTGCCGGAATGATGGATTGTCCGATCGGCACCGTGCGTTCGCGCATCTTCCGGGCGCGTGAGGCGGTAGCCCTGAAATTGCGCCCGCTGCTCGATGTCGCGCCCGATCGCCGGTGGTAGGCCATGGCTGCAGAACAAACCACCATTCGCGCCATCGTGCGCGAACTTGATACCGATAGCGCCCTGGTCGAAGTCGAGCAGGGCGGGTGCGGACGTTGCCACGAACAGGGCGGGTGCGGCGGACAGAGCCTGACCCAGATGTTCTGCAGCGAACCAAAGAGATATCGTGTGGTTAATCACATCGGTGCCGGCGTCGGAGATCTTGTCGTGGTTGCCATTGCGGCGGGCAGCGTGCGGAAAAGTGCGAATTTGGGCTATGTTCTGCCGTTGACCGCAACCATCGCCGGTGCCTTGCTCGGCATGCAACTGGGCGAAGATACGGGTGCCATGCTCGGTGCCGCGGCCGGTCTGCTGCTCTCGTTTCTCTACATTGGCCGCCGGACAGTGACCGGCAATGGTTTTTCCGCAACTCGCCCCCATATCATTTCCCGTTCGTCTTAAGCAATTCAGGAGGTACGTGCCGATGAAACGTTTCTTGGCTCTCTTGTCATTCCTGTTGATTTCTTCCATCGCGCTCGCGCAGACGCGCGGCCTGCCGGATTTCACCGAACTCGCCGAAAGACAGGGGCCAGCGGTCGTCAATATCAGCACCACGCAGGTCACGCGCGGCAGCCAGGCGATGCCCTTTCCGTTCGACGAGAACGATCCGGCCTTCGAGTTTTTCAAGCGCTTCATGCCGCGCAACCATGGTGGCACCACGCCGCGTGAGTTCGAGAACAAGTCGCTGGGATCCGGCTTCATCATCAGCGGGGATGGTTACATTCTGACCAATGCCCATGTGGTCGATGGTGCCGACGAAGTGACGGTGCGCCTGACCGACAAGCGGGAATTCAAGGCGAAGACGATAGGCGCCGACAAGCGAACCGACGTCGCGCTGCTCAAGATCGAAGCCAGCGGCCTGCCCTTCGTCAAACTGGGCGAGCCGACCCAGTTGAAGGTCGGGGAATGGGTCGTCGCCATCGGTTCGCCCTTCGGCTTCGACAACTCGGTCACCGCTGGCATCGTCTCGGCCAAGGGCCGCTCGCTGCCGCAGGAAAACTATGTTCCGTTCATCCAGACTGATGTCGCGATCAACCCGGGGAATTCGGGCGGGCCGCTGTTCAACATGCGCGGCGAGGTCGTCGGCATCAATTCGCAGATATATAGCCGCAGCGGTGGCTACATGGGCGTTTCGTTTGCCATCCCGATCGATGTCGCGATGGAGATCCAGAACCAGTTGCGCACTTCCGGCAAAGTGAGCCGCGGGCGGCTTGGCGTGGTGATCCAGGAAGTCAGCAAGGAACTGGCCGATTCGCTGGCCCTGGGCAAGCCGATGGGCGCTGTCGTAAACGCGGTCGAGAAGGGCGGCCCCGCCGACAAGGCAGGAGTGGAACCCGGCGATGTCATCCTCAAGTTCGACGGCAAGCCGATCAATGCATCCGCCGACCTGCCGCGACTGGTGGCCGCGACCAAGCCGGGATCCCGCTCGACCGTACAGGTCTGGCGCAAGGGGACGACGCGTGATATCGCCGTGACGGTCGGTGAGATGACCGAGGAGAAGGCTGCGTCCAGTCGCCCGGCACGCAGCGGCAAGGTGCCCGAGCAGCAAGCCAATCGCCTCGGGTTGGTGTTGAACGAGCTGACAGCCGACCAGAAGCGCGACCTGAAGATGCCCTCCGGCTTGCTGGTCGAGGATGTGCGCGGGACGACGTCACGCGCCGACCTGCGCCCCGGCGACATCATTGTCGCACTGATCAGCAAGGGCGCTACGACTGAGGTCAAAACGGTCGACCAGTTCAACAAGTTGCTCGCGCAGTTCGAGAAGGGCAGCAATGTCACGCTGTTGATCCGGCGCGGCGAAATACAGACCTTCGTCACCATCAAGGGGCTC
>JBFZCS010000162.1:0-3383 GCA_041307825.1 Azonexaceae bacterium | reverse complement strand
GTGAGCAACAGCATCGCCATCATGCAGGGGCGCATTGCGCGCTCGCGCCTGGCCGGCGAACCGGCCGACGTAATGATCGCGCCGCGCCTGGGGCAGCTCGGGCTGCTCGACTTTCACCGGGCGGACGAGGCGATTGCCGCCGGGCGCAAAGCGACCGAGCACATGCTGCCGATGCTGCAGGCGATCACGGAATGAGACCCCGATGACCAAGGATTCCCTGACGGCAACGCTGGCCGGCATCGTCGGGCACGCCAACATCCTGGCCGAGGCCGGCGATCTGGCCCCCTATCTGACCGACTGGCGCGGGCGATACAAGGGTGCGGCCAGCTGCGTCGTTCGCCCGGGCAATGCCGCTGAAGTCGCAGCCGTCGTTCGCGCCTGTGCCGCCGCCGGCGCGCCCATCGTCCCGCAGGGCGGCAACACCAGCCTGTGCGGCGCGGCGACGCCGGATGGCGAGGGCAGGGCCGTGGTCGTCAGCCTGAGCCGCCTGAACCGCATTGTCGCGGTCGACCCGAGGAACAACACCATTTCGGTGGAGGCCGGCTGCACCCTCGCCGCCGTCCAGGAAGCCGCCCGCGCCGTCGACCGGCTGTTCCCGCTGGCGCTTGCTTCGGAAGGGACGTGCCAGATTGGCGGCAACCTCTCCACCAACGCCGGCGGCGTGCAGGTGCTGCGTTACGGCAACACCCGCGACCTCGCCCTCGGCCTCGAAGTCGTGTTGCCCAGCGGCGACATCTGGAACGGCCTGCGCGGCCTGCGCAAGGACAACACCGGCTACGACCTCAAGCAGCTCTTCATCGGCGCCGAAGGCACGCTCGGCATCATCACCGGCGCCGTGCTGAAACTCTTTCCGTTGCCCAGAACGCAGACTACCTGCTGGCTCAACGTGCTTACGCCGGCTGCTGCGGTCGACCTGCTGAATGCGGCAAAAACCACTTTCGACGCGCAATTGACCGCCTTCGAATTGATTTCCGAAGCGTCGCTCGGCCTGGTGCTGAAGAACATTCCCGACGCCGCGCGGCCGACCGCACCGGGTCCGTGGTACATCCTGGCCGAATTTTCCGAGGCCGATCCGGCTGCCGTCGAACGCTGGCTGGCCGGGCAAATGGACGCCGGGGACGTGACCGACGCGGTGGTTGCCCACTCCGGGAGCCAGGCGAAGAAGCTGTGGGCCTTGCGCGAAAACATCTCGGAAGCGCAGAAGATTGAAGGCATCAGCATCAAGCACGACATCGCCGTCCCGGTTTCGGCCATCCCCGACTTCCTCGCAACCGCTGACGCCGCGCTCGCCCAGGCCTTCCCCGGCATCCGCGTCGTCGCCTTCGGCCACGTCGGCGACGGCAACCTGCATTACAACCTGTCGAAGCCCGACGCGCAGGACAACAGCGCCTTCATCGCCGCCCAGCCTGAAGTCAACCGCATCGTCCACGACACCGTCCACGCCCTCAACGGCTCGATCTCCGCCGAGCACGGCATCGGCCAGTTGAAGCGCGAGGAATTGCTGCGCTACAAGAGCCCGGTCGAGATCGCCCTGATGCGCACGATCAAACAGGCGCTCGATCCGCGTGGGCTGATGAATCCGGGGAAGGTGGTTTAGCGGGGCGGGGGTGTTTCAGTCCCCGTGTCGTTCCCTGTTGTACCCGATCCGGGAGGGCAAGGTCGTTGCCGACATCAATCCGGCCATCCGGCCCAGCTTCAAGGCGAACGGCGTGGTCATTCCCATCCCGCCACGCGGCGAGCGTTTTCAACGAAGTCTCCGCGGCCGGCGCACTTTCCCGAAAATAGAGTCCCCGTTCAAATTCGCGACGACCAGCAATGATATGGTCATGCTGACTAGCGCTTCGGTACAGCCATGACAGTTCGCAACCTCGAATACCTCTTCCGGCCCGGCTCGATCGCTGTGATTGCCGAGCCTGAAGAGCCCAGTAGCTATGCCGACCTGGTGCAGCGCAACCTTGCCGCCGGTGGCTTCACCGGCCCGCTCGCCCTGGTTGCCGCCAGGCGTGTGTCGCGCCTGCGCTTGGGACCGCGTGTGCGCGTCGACCCCTTGCCCTTCGTGCCCGACCTCGCGCTCATTTGCGCCCATTTCGAGAGCATTCCGGCCATTGTCGCCCAGCTCGGCGAACGCGGCGTGCGCGCCGCGATCATCGGCCCGTCAATCCGCGACAAGCTCAGCGCAACCGAGTTTGCCGCAGTGCGCAAGGCGATCCTCGAAGCGGCGCGGCCGCACCTGATGCGCCTGCTCGGCTCGGGCAGCGGCGGACTCATGGTACCGGGACTCGGTATCAACGCCAGTATCTCCCCGATCGCCGCCCAGCCCGGCAAGATTGCGCTGGTCGCGCAGTCCGCCTCGGTCGCCACGGCGATCATCGACCGGGCCGCGAGCACCGGGGTCGGCTTTTCGACCATCGTCCACCTTGGCGCCAGCCTCGACATCGATCTGGCCGACGTCATCGACTGGCTGGCCGACGATCCCGATACCGAGCGCATCCTCGTCCAGTTCGAGAGCGTAGCCGTCGGGCGCAAGTTCATGTCGGCGGCCCGGGCCGCGGCGCGCAACAAGCCGGTGGTGGCCATCCGCGCCGGCCACCTCGCCGCTGCGCCGGCCAGCGGGACGCCATTTTCGAGCAACGATGTCTATGACGCGGCGCTGCGCCGCGCCGGCTGGGTGAGCATCCCGACGCTGGGTAACATCCTCGAGGCGCTCGAGGCGATGGCGCGTCTCCGGCCGATGGCCGGCGACCGCCTGGCCATCGTCGCCAGCGGCGGCGGCCTGGCCAGCCTTGCCTTCGAGGCGCTCGTTCGGCGGGGCGGCAAGCGCGTGGCGCTCGCCGGCGACACCGTGCGCCGCCTGGCCGGCGTGCTCAAGACCAAAGCCACGCTCGGCAATCCGCTGATCCTGCCGCCCGGGGCCGGGCCGCTTGCCTGGGGCCAGGTCGTCGCCGAGTTGCTCGCCGATGGCGGCAGCGATGCGGTGATGACCGTCTGTTCGCCGTCGCCATTCGCGCCGCCGGCCGAGGTCGCCGTCGAAATCGGCCGTGTCTGTGCGGGCAGCGAGCGCAACGTGTTCACCTGCTGGGTGGGCGGCAACTCGATGCTCGAAGCCCAGCGCATCGTCGCCGAACTCGGCCAACTCGCTTTCGACTCCCCCGAGTTGGGCATCGCTGCCTTCGCCGGGCTGCTCGATTACTACCGCAACCGCGAGCTGCTGATGCAGATGCCGCAGTCACTGCCCGAGGGCTATGCGACCGACACGGCGGTTGCCCATGGTGTGGTCGGCGAGGCGCTGGCCGCCGCTGCGGACATGCTCACCCCGCGCCAGGCCAGCCGCCTGCTCCAGGCCTACGGCATCAATGCCGCCGAATACAAGGTGGCAGCCAGCG
>JBFZCS010000161.1:0-2953 GCA_041307825.1 Azonexaceae bacterium | reverse complement strand
ACCGAACCAGGCTGCTCGAGTTGGCTTCCGGACTTTCTCCAGAGTTCGTGCAACTGGCCTATCAGATCGTGATTCACGGCCGGGCTGAACTGCCGATGGCCCCGGACGAATACGCCGGGTTTATGATGACCCTGTTGCGATTGCATGGCTTCCGCCCGGATTCGGTTGCCGATGTCGTTTCATCGATCGGGTCAGTCAATCGTGCCGCCCCGAAACGTCCCGCCGCCGATGCTGCTGCGGCTTCCACGATTGCTCCCTCGAAGGGATTGTCGGTGGCGGCTGTTGCGTACAAGGCTGATGGAGCGGGTGGCGAGTGGCATGAAATTGTTGCCGCGCTTCAGTTGAACGGATTGGCGCGAGAACTTGCGCAGCATTGCGAGTTGCGCGAGCTTGGCGAAACCGAATGCGTACTTCGTCTGGCGCCGGCGCATGGCCACCTCCAGATGAAGCCGGCCCCCGATAAACTGCAGCAGGCGTTGCGAGAGCACCTTGGGCGGCCGGTCGTGCTGCGCTTCGAACTTGCCCAGACCGAGACGGATACCCCGGCAGCGACTGTCGGTCGGGAGCGGCGGGAGCGGCAGGAGCAGGCGATTGCCTCCATCGAACAGGATTCCTTTGTCCGTGACGTTATCGAGGGTTTCGATGCGTCACTGGTCGAGTCAACAATCAAACCCATCGAATAGCGGAGATACGAACATGATGAAAGGCGGCTTGGCTGGCCTGATGAAACAGGCTCAGGCGATGCAGGACAACATGAAGAAGGCGCAGGAGCAACTCGCGCAGCTCGAGGTCGAAGGGCAATCGGGGGCCGGGATGGTCAGGGTGGTGATGACCTGTGCGCACGATGTCCGCCGGGTGGTCATCGATTCGTCCGTAATGGACGATCGGGAGATGCTCGAGGATCTGATCGCAGCAGCGGTCAACGATGCGGTTCGTCGTGGCGAGGAACTGAGCAAGGAGAAAATGTCCGGCTTTGCCGCTGGTCTGAATCTTCCCCCGGGCCTTAAACTGCCGTTCTGAGTCCGTGAATCCATCGGGTCTGGAGGCACTGATCGAGGCGCTGCGCTGCTTGCCCGGCATCGGGCCAAAATCGGCTCAACGAATGGCCTATCATCTGTTGCAGCACGACAGGAAAGGCGCGCAGCGTCTGGGTGATGCCGTCACGCATGCCTTGGCTTCGGTTTGTCATTGCCGGCGTTGCAATACGTTTTCCGAGGAAGAGCTTTGTGAGCGTTGTGCTTCACCACGCCGGGATGCTTCGTTGCTCTGTGTTGTCGAGACCCCGGTCGATATGAACATGATGGAACAGACCCAAGCCTATCAAGGACTTTACTACGTGCTGATGGGCCGCATATCGCCGCTGGACGGCATCGGCGCACGCGAGTTGCGGCTCGAGAAGTTGCTGGCACGGGTCGTGGACGGTGACGTGCGCGAGGTCATTCTGGCGACGAATTACACGAACGAAGGCGAGGCGACCGCCCATTACATCACCTCTTTGCTGAAACCGAAGGGTGTCAATGTCACGCGAATCGCGCGTGGGGTGCCGGTCGGCGGCGAACTTGAATATGTCGATAGCGGCACCTTGGCTCAGGCGATGCGGGAGCGCAGGGCGTGTTCGGGGTGACAATCGCTTTTATCGAGAGTTCCGATGTCGTATAATCTATCGTTTATTTTTCATCCCATCCAATTCCTTTAGGGGTCAGCGTTATGAGCAAACAAGGAAAAATGGACTGTGGCAGGCGGCGTTTGATCATCGCTACCGCAGCTGTGGGCGGAGCTGGCGCGGTTGTCGCGCTTGTTCCGTTCGTCTCCAGCTTGCTTCCGTCCGAGCGCGCCAAGGCTGCAGGCGCACCGGTAGAAGTCGATATCGGCAAACTTGAATCCGGACAGATGATGACCGTCGAATGGCGTGGCAAGCCGGTCTGGATCATCAACCGGACCAAGGAAATGCTGGCTACGCTGCCCAAGCTCAATGATCAGGTGGCCGATCCGAATTCGGATAAGGACATGCAGCCAGCTTACGCCAAAAATGAAAGCCGCTCGATCAAGCCGGAATACATGGTTGTCGTCGGCATCTGTACCCACCTTGGTTGCTCGCCGTCCTCCAAGTTCAAGGCTGGCGTCGAAGAAGGAATGACGGCTGACTGGCTGGGCGGCTTCCTCTGCCCGTGTCACGGCTCCACTTTTGATTTCGCCGGGCGCGTTTTCAAGTCGAAGCCTGCACCGACCAATCTCGAAGTTCCGCCGCACGTGTATCTGTCCGATACCCGTATCATGATCGGCGAAGACAAGAAGGGGGCATAGAAATGGCTGCTGGCAATTTCGAAAAGTACAAGTCCGACGGCTCCATCGGTGGCAATGCCCTGGAATGGGTGGATGCACGCTTCCCGGCTACGTCGATGTGGAAGGCTCACCTCTCCGAGTACTATGCCCCGAAGAATTTCAATTTCTGGTATTTCTTCGGTTCTCTGGCGTTGCTGGTGCTGGTCATCCAGATCGTCACCGGCATCTTCCTGGTCATGCACTACAAGCCGGATGCGGCGCTGAACGCCAATGGCGTGCCGGTGGCTTTCGCCAGCGTCGAGTACATCATGCGCGACGTGCCGGGCGGCTGGCTGATCCGCTACATGCACTCGACCGGCGCTTCCGCGTTCTTCATCGTGGTTTATCTCCACATGTTCCGCGGCATCATGTATGGATCTTTCCGCAAGCCACGTGAGTTGACCTGGTTGTTTGGTGTCGGCATCTTCCTGGTGCTGATGGGCGAGGCCTTCTTCGGCTATCTGTTGCCCTGGGGTCAGATGTCGTACTGGGGCGCTCAGGTAATCGTCAATCTGGCTTCGGCCATTCCCCTGATCGGTGAACCGCTTTCGATCTGGGTGCGCGGCGATTTCGTCATCGGCGATGCCACGCTGAACCGCTTCTTTTCCTTCCACGTCATCGCCAGATCGGA
>JBFZCS010000160.1:0-2543 GCA_041307825.1 Azonexaceae bacterium | reverse complement strand
ATAGGGCAGGAGGCCTTCGTCGTCCGGCGAGCCGCCGCCCCCAAGGCCGATAAAAAAAGCGTGGCGCTCGCGATCAGCAGTCCAGAAAGTTGGCAACCTGAACTCATGTATCCACCGCGATTCCGCTCGGATCTTCTCGTAATTCACCAGCTTTGAAATCCACTCGCGATCTTGGTCGGAAATCTTTTCGTTCTTGAATGCCATGTCATTTCACAATTGGTGTAACCAGTTTGTCTAACGTTAAGTATACGCCTTGGCAGGCGTATACTTAACCTGCCGAAGGTGCATAAAGTGGTTGTAATGTTTGCAACGCATTGAATTTTAATTAATTTATTATGCCGGATTCCATCCTTCAAACCCCGCCACCGCCCAAACTGCTTGACCAGGTGCGTGATCGCCTGCGAGTCAAGCATTACAGCATCCGTACCGAAACGCAATATCTTCAATGGATAAAGCGCTTCATCCTTTTTCATGACAAGCGCCACCCGCGCGAGATGGGGGCAGTCGAGGTTGAGGCGTTTCTGACGCATCTGGCGGTTGCGGGAAGGGTGGCGGCGGCGACGCAGAATCAGGCGTTGTCGGCCTTGTTGTTTCTTTACCGCGAGGTGCTGAATATCGATTTGCCCTGGCTCGACAAGGTCGTTCGCGCCAAGCAGCCCCAGCGTTTGCCGGTGGTGCTGACGCGCCAGGAGGTCACGGCGATTCTCGATCGCATGACTGGTGTGCACGGCCTGATGGCGCGTTTGCTTTATGGAACGGGAATGCGGTTGATGGAGTGCGTGCGGCTGCGGGTGAAGGATGTGGATTTCGAGCGGGCCGAGATCGTCGTGCGCGACGGAAAGGGTGCGAAGGATCGCATCACGATGTTGCCGCAGGCGCTGATCGGGCCTTTGCAGGATCATTTGCGCTGGCGTCGCCAGTTGTTCGAGGATGACAAGGCGAAGGGCAGGGCGGCGGTGTATTTGCCCGACGCGCTGGGCAAAAAATACCCGACGGCTGCGGTCGACTGGCCCTGGCAGTACATTTTCCCGTCCGGCAGTTATTCGATCGATCCACGTAGCGACGAAGAACGCCGCCACCATATCGACGAGAAGCTTTTGCAGCGGGCGGTAAAGAAGGCGGTGCAGGCGAGCGGGGTGGCGAAGCTGGCTACGCCGCATACTTTTCGCCACTCTTTCGCGACGCATCTGCTGCAGTCCGGTTACGATATTCGTACCGTGCAGGAACTGCTCGGCCATGCCGATGTGGCCACGACCATGATTTATACGCATGTATTGAACAAGGGCGGGCGCGGTGTCACTTCTCCGCTGGATGCCATGTAATGATGTCTGAAGACCTGTTTTCCTCAACGACCGATGAGCGCCGGCATGCCCCGTTGGCCGAGCAGCTGCGCCCGCAAACACCGGACGAGGTGATCGGCCAGCAGCATCTGCTCGGGCCGGGCAAGCCGCTGCGCCTCGCCTTCGAGTCGGGGCAGCCGCATTCGATGATCCTCTGGGGGCCGCCGGGCGTCGGCAAGACGACGCTGGCGCGGATGATGGCGACGCAGTTCCGGTGCGAGTTCATCGCGCTGTCGGCGGTGTTTTCCGGGATCAAGGAGGTGCGCGAGGCGGTCGCGCAGGCCGAGATGTGGCGCGACCAGGGACGGCGCACCATCCTCTTCGTCGATGAAATCCACCGCTTCAACAAGGCGCAGCAGGACGGCTTCCTGCCTTTTGTCGAGTCGGGGCTGCTGACCTTCATCGGCGCGACGACCGAGAATCCTTCGTTCGAAGTCAATTCCGCCTTGCTTTCGCGGGCTTCGGTCTATGTGCTGAAGTCGCTCGACGAGGCCGAATTGGGCCAACTGTTCGAGCGCGCCTGTGAAAGGGCGCTGGCCGATCTGAGTTTCGATGCGGGTGCCCGCGAGCGGCTGGTCGGCCTGGCGGACGGCGACGCACGCCGCCTGCTCAACCTGCTCGAACAGGTGCGCACGGCGGCGCATACGGGGGGCATTGTTGCGGTCGACGGTCAATTTATCGAAGAAACCGTGGCGCAGAATCTGCGCCGTTTCGACAAGGGCGGCGATGCCTTCTACGACCAGATTTCGGCGCTGCACAAATCGGTGCGCGGCTCGCACCCGGACGCGGCGCTCTACTGGCTGACGCGCATGCTCGACGGCGGCGCCGACCCGCGTTACCTGGCGCGGCGCATCGTCCGCATGGCCTGGGAAGACATCGGCCTCGCCGATCCGCGCGCCATGACGATGGCCAACGACGCGGCCGCCACCTACGAGCGTCTCGGCTCGCCCGAGGGCGAACTGGCGCTCGGCCAGGCGGTGATCTACCTGGCCGTCGCCGCCAAGTCGAACGCCGGCTACAACGCGTACAACGCGGCGCGCGCCTTTGTCGGCAAGGACGGTTCGCGGCCGGTGCCCAACCACTTGCGCAACGCGCCGACCAGGCTGATGAAGGAACTCGGCCACGGCAAGGCCTATCGCTACGCCCATGACGAGCCGGAAGCCTACGCCGCCGGGGAAACCTATCTGCCGGACGGCATGGCCG
>JBFZCS010000159.1:0-4610 GCA_041307825.1 Azonexaceae bacterium | reverse complement strand
AATCGATCGCCACACCGGCTTCCTTCATGGCGTCCGCCTGCGGAATCGTGCGCGGGAACCCGTCGAACATGTAACCGCTCTGGCAGTCGGCTTCCTTCAGGCGTTCATTGACCAGACCGATAATGATGTCGTCACGGACGAGGCCGCCGGCATCCATGATCTTCTTGGCTTCGACACCGAGCGGAGTACCGGCCTTGACCGCGGCGCGCAGCATGTCGCCGGTGGAAATCTGCGGAATGCCGAATTTCTTGGAAATAAAAGCGGCCTGCGTGCCTTTGCCGGCACCAGGTGCCCCCAACAGAATCAACTTCATGAACAGTCTCCCTTGTATGTAAAGCAAAAATTCTTGTGTTTGTTCTTGTTCTTATAGACGACTTCAGCACGCCAGCATGGGCGGCAAGTCTGCAATGGCGAAAAATTACTCGCTATTTGCAACCCGGTCAAACAGTTTGCGCATTCGCGCCGCATCCTCGGGCGTATCGACCCCCGGCGCCGGCGCCGCATCGATCAGCGTGACGCTGATCCGGTAACCATGCCACAGCGCGCGCAACTGCTCGAGCGCCTCGAATTGTTCGGTGGGTGCTGCGGTCAACCCCGCATAAGCCATCAAAAAGCTCGCCCGGTAGGCATAAAGCCCGACATGACGATAAGCAGGAAAGCCCGCCGGCAATGTCTCGCCGCCCAACTCCTGCGCGAAGTGGTCGCGCGCATAGGGGATCGGCGCCCGGGAAAAATAGGCGGCGTCGCCATCGGCCCGGCAAACGACCTTGACCACGTTCGGATTGAAGAAATCGGCTGCCTCGATGATCGGGTGCGCCACCGTGGCGATGTCGGCACCGCTCGCCGCGAGTTGTCGTGCCGTCCGGAGGATGACCTCGGGTTCGATCAGCGGCTCGTCACCCTGAACATTGACGACGATCGTTTCGCCATGCCAGCCAAGCCGCTCGACGACCTCGGCCAGCCGGTCGGTACCGGTCGAATGGTCGCTGCGCGTCATCAGCGCGGCGACTTCATTGGCCTCCGCGGCATCCCGGACCGCGAGATGGTCGGTTGCCACCCAGACTTCTTCCGCGCCGGAGCGGCGGGCGCGTTCGGCGACCCGCACGACCATCGGCTTGCCGCCAAGATCGAGCAACGGCTTGCCCGGCAGCCGCGTCGACGCGTAGCGCGCCGGAATGACAACCTTGAAGGCCAGGGCGGACATTACTTCTCGTCAGCCGCCAGTTGGCGCGCCTCGTCCTCGAGCATGACGGGAATGTCGTCGCGGATCGGGTAAGCCAGCTTGCACGGCTTGCAGACGAGTTCCTGTTCGGCCTTGCGGTATTCGAGGTTGCCCTTGCAAATCGGGCAGACGAGGATATCAAGCAGCCTGGCGTCCACGGAGTTTCTCCAGAATAAGATCAATAAGTGCCGGCGAGAGCTCGGCATCGACGGGCAAAACCCAAGTTTCACCGACGGTCAGTCCAGCACATTTTACTGCATCCTTCTCGGTCATCAGCAGCACGCCGTCGCGGGCGAAGGCGAGATCGTCAGGCGTGTAGGCGTGATGATCGGGAAACGGGTGGCGGCTGAAACGCAAGCCGAGTTCCTCGAGAGTCCGGAAAAAGCGCTCCGGGTCGCCGATACCGGCCAGCGCATACAACCTGCGCCCGGTCAGGTCGGCAGCACCGGATTGCCGTTGCGGATCGTCGAGATTGTAAAAGCGCCCGGCCTGCAGCCGCATGTCGAACCGCGGCAAGCCCGGCGGCAGACGCCCATCCGGCTTGCCGTTGCAGACGACCGCATCGACTTCCCGCAGGCGTTCCAGCGATTCGCGCAGCGGCCCGGCCGGCAGGCGCCAGCCGTTGCCGGCGCCGCGGCCATCGAAGACCGCCAGTTCGACGTCGCGGGCCAGCCGGTAGTGCTGCAAGCCGTCATCGCAGAGAATGAGGTTCACCTCGGGGTGCGCCGCCAGCAACGAGCGCCCGGCAGCCGCCCGGTCGCGCCCAACCCAGACCGGCACGCCGCTGCGCCGGCCGAGAAGCACCGGCTCGTCGCCGACTTCGGCCGGCAACGAGGATTGCGTCACCGGACGCGGTACGGCATTGTCGCCGCCGTAGCCGCGGCTGACGATACCGGGTCGCCAGCCGCGCTCGCGGAACTGCCTGGCCAGCCAGAGCGTGAGCGGCGTCTTGCCCGCACCGCCGACGGTGATGTTGCCGACGACGATCACCGGTATCGGCAAGCGCTCGGCTTGCGCCTTGTGCCGACCACGCCCAGCGACGACGGAATACAGGCCAGCCAGCGGCGCCAGAAGCCACAACGCCGGCACTAGCCGGCGTTGCTCGAACCACTGACGCTGCAACCAGCGGGAAAACATCAGCGTGGCGCTTGGGTCGCGAACGAGATATGCGGATAACCGGCCGCCTGCGCCCCCTGCATCACGTCGATGACGCTCTGGTGCGTCGCCTTGGCATCGGCGTTGATGACGATGATCGGATCCTCGCGGGTGCCGGCCGCGCGGCGCAGCGCATCGGAGATACTGTTGACGTCGGTTGCGGTCAACGGCGATTTATTGATCAAAATCTGGCCGCTGGCCGTCACGGCGACGTCGATCTCGTTCGGCTGCTCGGCCTGCTTGCTGGCATCGGCCGTCGGCAGATTGATCTCGAGGCCGGAAAATTTCGAATAGGTCGTCGTCAGCATCAGGAAGATGATGATGACCAGCAGCACGTCGATCATCGGGATCAGGTTGATTTCCGGCTCTTCCTGGCTGCGCCCGCGCTGAAAATTCATGGTGTCTCCCCGAGCAGAAAGCAGGGGCCCCGGTGGGCGAAGCACATCGGGGATGCGCACGTCCGCGAGTGGGAGGCCGAAGCCATATTCGCGGTCGGTCGCATTCCATTCCTCGCGATGCTCGTCATGGAACCTTGCTCCCTGCTCATGGCTTACTTCCGTTCGCCGTGCATGTATTCGACCAGGCGAACCGCCTGCTGCTCCATCTCGACGACGAAGCTATCGACCAGGGCACGGAAATGGCGCCAGAAAATCATGCTCGGGATGGCAATGAAAATACCGAAACCGGTGTTGTACAGCGCAATCGAGATGCCATGCGCGAGTTGCTGCGGATTGCCGGTCCCTGGCGCCTGCGAACCGAAAATCTCGATCATGCCGACCACGGTACCGAACAGGCCCATCAGCGGACTGATCGAGGCAATCGTGCCGAGCGTCGTCAGGTAGCGGTTCAATTCGTGGGAAACCGCCGAACCGGCCTCCTCGATGGATTCCTTCATGACCTCGCGGGACATGCCGACGTTGCGCAAACCGGCCGCCAGCACCCGACCCAGCGGCGAGTGCCGTTCAAGTTCCTCGAGCATGCGGTCGTTGTTGGCGCCTCGCTTGAACTCGCCGACCGCCCGCTGCAGCAGGCCGGACGGCACGACCTTGGCCCGCCGCAAGGCAACCAGACGCTCGATGATCAGCGCCACCGAGATGACGGAGGCCAGCAACAAAGGCCAGATCGGCCAACCCGCAGCCTGAATGATTGAAAACACGGCGAACCCTCACTTGTTCAATAGCCTGCCATTCTGCCTCTCACCCCGTTCGCGGGCAAGTCCCGCAAACATGAGCCGAAAATGGCTTATCCCCAAAAACTGTGGATAAGTCTGTGAATGAGCTGCCTCCAAGTGCCTCGGACCCGCACCGGCAATGGCTTCCGCCTGCGCTGCCAAAAAACGAGGCATATTATTAATTTGTATATAAATCAACGGGTTAATTACAACCCGGCGATCCGGTTCCGACCGTTCGTCAGCGGCACGGGTTACAATCCCCGGCATGCCCGAACACGATGCGTCCGCACCCGCCAACCCGGTCATCAGCGTCTCCAGCCTCAATCGCCTGGTGCGCGATTGCCTCGAATCGGCATTCCCGCTGACGTGGGTCGGCGGCGAAATTTCCAACCTGACTTACGCGGCGTCGGGACATATATATTTTTCGCTCAAGGATGCCGGCGCCCAGGTGCGCTGCGTCATGTGGCGGAATCGCGCCCAGTTGCTGGGCTGGCGGCTGGAGAACGGCCAGCGCATCGAGGCGCGGGTGCTGGTGTCCTTTTACGAGCCGCGCGGCGAGTTCCAGCTCAACGTCGAGACGGTACGCCGCGCCGGACAGGGCGATCTCTTCGAGCGCTTCGTCCGCCTCAAGGCACAACTGGAAGCCGAAGGACTGTTCGCCGCCGGAATCAAGCGCCCGTTGCCCGAACACCCGCGCGCGCTGGCCATCGTCACCAGCCTGCAGGCCGCCGCGCTGCGCGACGTGCTGACCACGTTGAAGCGCCGGGCGCCGCATATCCGAATTGATCTTTACCCGACGCCGGTGCAGGGCGAAGGCGCTGCCGACAGGATCGCCGCCGCCCTGCAACTGGCCGCCACGGGCGACTGCGATGCCATCATCCTGTGCCGCCGCGGCGGCAGCATCGAGGATCTCTGGTCGTTCAACGAGGAAGTCGTGGCGCGTGCCATCCGCGCGAGCCGACTTCCCGTAGTTGCCGGCATCGGACATGAAACCGATTTCACCATCGCCGACTTCGCGGCCGATCTGCGCGCGCCGACCCCGACCGCCGCCGCCGAGATTCT
>JBFZCS010000158.1:0-5119 GCA_041307825.1 Azonexaceae bacterium | reverse complement strand
TGGCGGGCAGCCGGCAGCCTGTCGGTCAGATCGCACTTGTTGAGTACGATCAGCGGTTCGATTTCCTCGCTCTCGACGGCGAGCAGGGCGCGCGTCACCAGTTCGTCGGAAAATCCCGGTTCGGTGGCGACGACGATGACGACCTGGTCGACATTGGCAGCGATCAGCTTCTGCCGGATCTCGTTCGAGCGGTAGAGCAGGCTGGTGCGCGGCTGGATCGCCTCGATGACCCCCTGGTCGGCGCCGCTGGGCAGGATGTCGACGCGGTCGCCGCAAGCAACATCGCTCTTTTTGCCGCGCGTGAAGCAGGGCAGCAGGCTGCCGTCGGGCAGTTCCACGACATACTGGCGGCCATGGGCGGCGACGACGCGCCCATCCATCAGCGGGCGACCGCCTGCAGCCGGGCGAGGCGTGCCGCGGCGGGGGGGTGGGAGTCGTGGAACAGCGAGTGCAGCGGGTCGGGGGTCAGGGTCGCCGCATTATCCTCGTAGAGCTTGACCAGCGCCCGGCCGAGATCGGCGGCCGCTGTCTGCGCAGCGGCGTAGGCATCGGCCTCGAATTCGTGCTGGCGCGACATCCGGCTCAGCAGCGGGCTGAGCGGAAAGGTGAACACCGGGATGACGAGGAAGAAGAGGATCAGCGCCAGCGCCGTGCTTGGCGCTGGTACGCCGAGGCCGGCGTAGAACCACGGGGCGTCGATCAACTGACCGAGCAGCCAGAGCAGGCCGAGGGCGGCGGCAAACATGAAAACGATGCGCTTGACGACATGCCGGCGGCGGAAGTGTCCCAGTTCGTGCGCCAGAACGGCTTCCACTTCGGGCGGCGCGAGCCGGGCGAGCAGGGTGTCGAAGAAGACGATGCGCTTGTTGTTGCCGAAACCGGTGAAGTAGGCGTTTCCATGGCTGGAGCGCTTCGAGCCGTCCATCACGAAGAGGCCGTTCGAACGGAAGCCGCAGCGGGTCAGCAAGGCCTCGATGCGCGATTTCATTTCGCCGTCCTCGAGCGGCGCGAACTTGTTGAACAGCGGCGCGATCCAGGTCGGATAGATGAACAGGATCAGCAGGTTGAAGGCGCACCAGAACAGCCAGACCCAGAACCACCAGACGCTGCCCATGGCGCCCATCAGCCAGAGCACGGCGAGGATGACCGGCGCGCCGATGACGACGCCGATCAGCGTGTGCTTCAGCAGATCGCCGAAGAAGAGGCCGAAGGTCATGCGGTTGAAGCCGTAGCGGGTCTCGATGACGAACTGGCGATAGAGCGCGAACGGCAGGTCGATGACGGCCGCGATCGTCATCACGCTGAAGATCAGGGCGAGGCCGTAGAAGAGACCGTCGGCCCGCGCTGCCCAGAAGTCATGCAGCCACGCGAGTCCGCCGCCGAGCGTCAGGGCGAGCAGCAGCGCGGCGTCGACCAGCGTCGTCAGGATGGCCAGCTTGTTGCGGTCGACCGTGTAATCGGCGGCTTTTTGGTGGGCGGCAAGCGAAATGCGTTCGGCGAAGTCGGCCGGGACAGCGGCGCGATGCGCGGCGACGTGACGGATCTGGCGCAGGGTCAGCCACAGCCGGCCGGCGAGTGTCAGGCCAAAAACTGCAAGAAATACGAAGGTAAAGTCGGCGGTCACGAAACTGGGCGCGAAGCTATGAGAAAATGCGGGTTTTCAGGGTGTTGGGCAATTATATGACAGGCAATGCAAACAACCTCGTCTGGCTGGACATGGAAATGACCGGTCTCAATCCGGATGGTGACCGGATTATCGAAATGGCGATGGTGGTGACCAATTCGGCGCTGGAACTGGTCGCCGAGTCGCCGGCCTGGGTTGTGCATCAGAGCGCCGAAGCGCTGGCCGCGATGGATAAGTGGAACCAGAAAACGCATGGCCGCTCGGGGCTGATCGACAAGGTCAAGGCATCGATTCTGAGCGAGGCGGCGGTCGAGTTGCTGGCGCTGGACTTCCTGAAAAAATACTCCATGCCGCGGCATTCGCCGATGTGCGGCAACTCGATCGGCCAGGACCGGCGTTTCATGGCGCGTTACATGCCGGCGCTGGAAGCCTTCTTCCATTACCGCAACCTCGATGTCAGCACGCTCAAGGAATTGTGCAAGCGCTGGCAGCCGGAAATCTACAAGGGCTTCAAGAAAAAGGGGCGGCACACGGCGCTGGCTGACATCTACGAGTCGATCGACGAACTCAAGTATTACCGCGAGCACTTCCTCAAGGCTTGAGCGGCGTTTCAGGTCAACGGCGGTAAAGACGGAATTTTTCCTTGCGGTCGGCGGGGCGATTGCCCTCCCAGACGCGGGTCCATTTCCCTTCCGGGGCGGCCAGTTCCTGCTTGCTGTTGCCGGTTACCAACAGCCAGTCGCATTGCCGGCCGGCGGTCGATTCGGCGGCGTCCGGCTCGATCCTGGTGAAATAGGCGAGCGAGGCGCGCTGGGTATCGGTCAGTCCGCGCTCGGCCAGGCAGCCGTGATCTGCCGGCAGTTCCCGGGCGATGGCCTCGGCCACCGGGCGATAGGTCTTGCCGTAATCGAACCAAGGCAGGATCAGCGAAGTCGCCATCAGCCAGATGGTGGTGAAGCCGAGCGTCCAGTGGGTGAGGCTGCGATAAGGCGAGCGCGGCGCGGTGACGATCAGCCAGATCCACCAGATCGTCGCCAGAACGCCGATGACGAAGGCCACGATCTCGAAGTGCCCGACGAAGCCCGGGCGCAGCACGACGACCCGCTTGGCCAGTCGCTCCGGCCAGCCAAGCGCCATGGCCGACCATGCCACCCAGACCAGCGCCGCAAAGACGCTGAAGGTCATCATGGCAAACCAGTCGAAGGCGTTGGTGGCGCCGCGCCGCAAGCTCAGCGCGCCCGGCGTGGCGAGCAGGGCCAGCGGCGGCAGCAGCAGCAGGGCGGGGATTTCGCGCGGCCGGAAGGCGAGTGCCAGCAGCAGGAAGGTCAGCAGCAGGAAGGCCAGTGGCAGCAACTGCGGCATCGCCTTCAGCGCCGTGCGCCGGATCCACAGCGCCCAGGCCGCCAGCGGCAGCGCCGGGAAGGCGAACCAGGGCAGCAGCGACAGGAAGCGACCGGCGCCGCTGAACGAAAAGGAGGTCCTGAGCGGGGCCAGTTCGGTATTCAGCCAGCCGTGGAAACGCGCGGGTTCCAGCGTGAGCAGCAGGAGCGGCCAAGGCAGGATCAGCAGCAGCGCCAGGCCAAGGCCGAGGCCAAGGGCTTGCAGTGCCTTTGTTCGATCCGCGGACAGCCACCAGGCCAGCGGTGCGATGGCCAGCAAAGGCAGTGTCGGGGCAATGCCGCTGCCGAGCAGACAGGCGGCGATGGCGAGACCATAGAAGACGCCGGCCAGCGTCGGACGGCGGCCAAGCGCAGCCAGCGCGCCAATGGCGCCACTGTAGGCGGCCAAGGCGACCAGCATCGGCTGGGCATCGTGAGCGTGGATGAGGAGGCCGACGCTACCGGCGAGCAGGAGCGGACTGGCGGCTGCGCTTTCCTTGCCATAGAGTTCGCGGCCGGCATAGTAGATGCCAACCAGCGCCAGCATGACCCAGATGCCGCTGGCCAGGCGAATTGCTTCATGCAGCGGCAGCAACCAGCCGAGCGCCTTGCCGGTCAGCGCGGCAGTCCAGTAATAGAGCGGCGGTTCGTGGAAGGGTCGGCCGGCGAGGTCGGGCGAGAGCCAGTCGCCGTATTGCAGCATGTGCCAAGCGGCGCCGATGTGGATGGCGTCTTCGCCCTTCCACGGATCGCGGCCGAAGAGGCCGGCCAGCACGTAGAAAGCCAGCATGGCGGCCAAGGTCCAGCCGGCCGGGGGCAGGCGGATGCCGGAACGGAGGCGGGCGGCGAAATCAGGCATGCGCAATGGATAGCCAGGAAATGAAAAAGGCAGCCCTGCGGCTGCCCTTTTTCGTATGGCTCAAAGCGATCAGGCGGCGGACTTGCCGCGCATGGCGCCGAACTTCTGGTTGAACTTCTCGACGCGGCCGGCGGTGTCGACGATCTTCTGCTTGCCGGTGTAGAACGGGTGGCAGGCCGAGCAGACTTCAACGTGGAAGCTGTCCTTGCTCATGGTCGAGCGGGTCGTGAAGGCATTGCCGCACGAGCAATTGACCTGGACTTCTTTGTAATTCGGGTGAATTTCGGCTTTCATCTTTTGTCCTTTAAGCAAGCGACCGGCGGATGTGGCCGATCTGGAAAACGCATGATTATCCTCGAATAATCACACAGTTGCAATAGATTTCCGCAGATCAGCCGCGGCGCATGGCGTCAAAAAACTCGGCATTACCCTTGGTCGACTTGACCTTGTCGAGCAGGAATTCCATGGCCGCGAGGTCGTCCATCGGGTAGCAGAGCTTGCGCAGCACCCACATTTTCGAAAGAACGTCGGGCTTGAGCAGCAACTCCTCGCGGCGGGTGCCGGAGCGGTTGACGTTGATCGCCGGGTACATGCGCTTTTCGGCCATCCGGCGGTCGAGGTGAATTTCCGAGTTGCCGGTGCCCTTGAATTCTTCGTAGATCACTTCGTCCATGCGTGAGCCGGTGTCGATCAGCGCCGTGGCGAGGATAGTCAGCGAGCCGCCTTCCTCAATGTTGCGCGCGGCGCCGAAGAAGCGCTTCGGCTTCTGCAGCGCGTTGGCGTCGACACCGCCGGTCAGCACCTTGCCGGAGGCCGGTTGCACGGTGTTGTAGGCGCGGGCGAGGCGGGTGATCGAGTCGAGCAGGATGACGACGTCCTTCTTGTGTTCGACCAGGCGCTTGGCCTTTTCGATGACCATCTCGGCGACCGCGACGTGGCGGGTGGCCGGTTCGTCGAAAGTCGATGCGACAACCTCGCCCTTGACGGTACGCGTCATTTCGGTGACTTCTTCCGGGCGCTCGTCGATCAGCAGGACGATCAGCACGACGTCCGGGTGATTGGCGCTGATGGCGTTGGCGATGTTCTGCAGCATCACCGTCTTGCCGGATTTCGGCGGCGAGACGATCAGGCCGCGCTGGCCGGCGCCGACCGGGGCGATCATGTCGATGACCCGGCTGGTGATGTTCTCGTCGGCCTTGATGTCGCGTTCGAGTTGCAAGTGACGCGTCGGGTGCAGCGGCGTCAGGTTCTCGAACA
>JBFZCS010000157.1:0-7897 GCA_041307825.1 Azonexaceae bacterium | reverse complement strand
GAGCAGGATGACGACATCCTTCTTGTGTTCGACCAGGCGCTTGGCCTTTTCGATGACCATTTCGGCAACGGCGACGTGGCGGGTGGCCGGTTCGTCGAAGGTCGAGGCGACAACCTCGCCCTTGACGGTGCGCGTCATTTCGGTGACTTCTTCCGGGCGCTCGTCGATCAGCAGCACGATCAGCACGACGTCCGGGTGATTGGCGCTGATGGCATGGGCGATGTTCTGCAACATCACCGTCTTGCCGGATTTCGGCGGCGAAACGATCAGGCCGCGCTGGCCGGCGCCGACCGGGGCGATCATGTCGATGACCCGGCTGGTGATGTTCTCTTCGGCCTTGATGTCGCGTTCGAGTTGCAAGTGACGCGTCGGGTGCAGCGGCGTCAGGTTCTCGAACATGATCTTGTTCTTGTTCGCTTCCGGCGGGAAACCGTTGATCGATTCCAGCTTGGTCAGCGCAACGTAGCGTTCGCCATCCTTCGGGGTACGGATTTCACCCGCGATAGTGTCGCCGGTACGCAGGTTGAAGCGCCGGACCTGCGACGGCGAGACGTAGATGTCGTCGGGGTTGGCAAGGTAGGAAGTATCTGACGAGCGGAGGAAGCCGAAGCCGTCCTGCAACACCTCGAGGGTGCCGTCGCCGAAGATGGTGTCGCCGTTCTTGGCCTTGGCCTTCAGGATGGCATAGATCAACTCCTGCTTGCGCATCCGGTTGGCGTTCTCGATCGCCAGTTCGGTGGCCATATCGAGCAGTTTGCTGACGTGTAGTGTCTTGAGTTCGGAAAGTTGCATTGATCGATTTAGTATGGCGCCGAAAATATGGGCCGGGCGAAGCCCGATGGCCGGGGCGCTGAAGCTTGGTAGCTTTTGGGGTGGGTGAGGACGCCGGGGCGCGGAGCCGGATGCGTCTGCCTGAAGATGCGAACGCACCTTCAGGCCGGGAGAGTACGTAGATTACAGGTTGCTGTCAATAAAAGCGGCGAGTTGCGATTTCGACAGCGCGCCGACCTTGGTCGCCTCGACATTGCCGTTCTTGAAGATCATCAGGGTCGGGATGCCGCGGATGCCGAACTTGGCGGGCGTCGCCTGGTTGTCGTCGATATTGACCTTGGCCACCTTGAGCTTGCCGGCGTATTCCTTGGCGATATCGTCGAGGATCGGGGCAATCATCTTGCAGGGGCCGCACCATTCTGCCCAGTAGTCCACCAGAACCGGCTGCGGCGATTGCAGCACTTCGGATTCGAAGGTGTCATCGGTGATGTAATGGATGTGCTCGCTCATGTAATGCCTCGTGGAATGGGACAGGGCCCGAAATAAAAGGGTGGCGCCATAACTGGCGCTGATGCATCGCGAGATGCTAGCGAAAAAGTTGGCGCAAGGGAAGGGTCAGCGTTGGAGTTTGAGCAAATTGGCGAGTTCGACTGCGGTCTTGACCTTCATCTTGTCGAACAGGTTGGCGCGATGCACCTCGACGGTGCGCATGCTGATGTTCAGTTCATCGGCGATCACCTTGTTGAATTTGCCGAGCAGGACCAGTTCCATGACCTGCCGTTCGCGGGAGGTCAGCGTGGAAAGCCGGCTATTTACCGAGTCGACCGTGGCATTCGCCGCGCGCTGCCCGGCGTCGAGCGCCATCGCTTCCAGGACGCGCGTGACGAGTTCGTTGTCGTTGAACGGCTTCTCGAAGAAATCGAAGGCGCCCTTTTTCAGTGTCGCCACGGCCAGCGGCACGTCGCCGTGCCCGGTCAGGAAAATCACTGGCAGCGTCGAATTGCGTTCGCACAACGCGTCGAAGCAGTCGAGTCCGCTCAAGCCCGGCATGCGCATGTCGAGAATTACGCAACCGGCCAGCGTCGGCGTCCAGGCGGCGAGGAAGGTTTCGGCGCAGTCATAGGTCGTGCAGGAAACGCCGCGCGACTTGAACAGCCAGGCCAGTGCATCGCGGATGGCTTCGTCGTCGTCGACCAGATGGGCTTGCGGCAGGTTCACGCGGATTCCAGCGGCAGGGTGAAGCGGAATATCGTACCGCTTCCGGTCGCCGAGAGTGAATTGTTATCCACCCACAGGCGCCCGCGGTGAAACTCGATGATCGAGCGACAGATCGACAGGCCGACCCCCATGCCCTCGGGCTTGGTCGTGAAGAAGGCGGTAAACAACTTCTCGCGCACCTCGGGCGCGATGCCGCACCCGTTGTCGGCAATGCTGACGACCACTTCGCCGTCTTTGCGTTCGGCGGAAACGCGCAACACCCGCTGCGCTTGCGCTGTGGCGGCCATTGCTTCCATGCCGTTGCGGATCAGGTTGAGCAACACCTGTTCGAGCATCAGGCGGTCGGCCACGACAGGCGGCAACTCGGGTATTTGCGTTTCGAGGATCACATGATGCTTGCGGGCTTCGGCCTCGACGAAGCCGACACAGTCTTCGACGATTTCGCTGAGCGCGCAGGGGGCGCGTTTCGGCTCGCTCTTGCGCACAAAGTCGTGTACCCGGCGGATGATGCGGCCGGCGCGCTGGGCCTGGACGCCGAGCTTTTCCAGTGCCTGCCGGATATCCCGAATATCGGCGTCGCCCTTCGCCAGCAGGTTCAGGCAACCGGTGTTATAGCTGGCAATCGCCGCCAGCGGCTGGTTCAGTTCGTGCGCCAGCGTCGATGCCATCTCGCCCATGGTCACCAGGCGCGACGTGAACTGCAGTTGTTCCTGTTGCTGGCGGGCCAGTTCCTCGGCGTGCCGTCGTTCCGTGACATCGAGTACCGACGCCATCCAGCCGGTGTGAAGGCCCTTGCCGTCGATCAGCGGCGCCTCGTAGATCAGCGCCTGGAAATGCCCGCCATCCTTGCGCCGGAAAGTGATTTCGAAGCCGTCCGGCGGCGCGTCGCCGGCCAGCACGGCCTGGTGCAGCGCCATCGTTTCATCCAGTTGCTCGGGAACCCAGTAGGGCATCGGCGGACTGCGGTCGACCAGTTCCTCGCTACTGAACCCGGTCATCCGGCAGAACGCCGGATTGACGTAGATGATCCGGCCGGTCAGGTCGCGCGCCCGCATGCCGACGGTCAGCGAATCCTCCATCGCTGCACGCAATGAATGTTCCGCCCGTAGCGCATCTTCCGCCAGCGAGCGCATCTTCATCAGGTCGCGGACGATCCACAGGCTCCAGAAGACCCCGGCGGCGAGTACCAGAATGGCGCCGGCCAGCAGGCGCTGCAAGGGATTGCCGGCCCCCTGGTAATTGGTGACACGGAACATCAGGCCGAAACCGGGCGGCTCCAAAGGCAGATCGTAGGAAATGTTTGGCACGCCTTCGATATTCGATTTGGCGGCGAACTGTACCTCGTTGTCGTCGATCACGACGACCCGGTATTTCTCGGCGAACCACCAGGGCACGAGGTTGCCGAGCAGCGCGTCGAGCGAATAGGTGGCCACCAGCATGCCGGCCAGTTCGCGCTCGGCGAAAACTGGCACGGCGAGCACGAAGTGGGCGGCGTTGCCAGTGAGGAAAAAAGGTTCGCTATAAACTCGCTTGCTCAGGCGGCTCGCCAGTTCGAATGCCTTCTGCGAGGCCGGCGGCCCGAAGGCTTCCAACTCGCTGTCGGCCGGCACCGCCGCTGGCAGGGCGTCGATCACCTGGCGCCGTGGGTCGAACCAGACGATCTGCGCGATGTCCGGATTGTTCTTCAGCAGATGGCTGGCGCGCACGCGGAACAATTGCTTCTTGTCCGCCTGGCTGCCGAGGTCGGCGGCCAGCTGCTGCAGCATTTCCTCGTTGCTGCCGAGATGAAAGCGCAGATTCTGCTCGAGCCACAGCACGTCCTTGATCAGGCCGGCACGCTCCTCCTCCAGCTCGTTCTGGTGCAGCAGCCAGAGCAGCGCGACGACGGCGGAGAGCAGCAGCACGACGCCCAGCTTGGGCAGGGCGAGAAACCAGCGCAGGCGGCGGGCGCTGACAGGCGGCGGAAGCGGGAGCATGGCCGGATGTTAACCCGGCGATTGGGCGGGTTGCCGGATTTCCCGTATGTGGAAATCCACAATACGAATAGGCCATGACTTTCGTGATACTCCTCTCCGTTGTTAAGCGAGATTTCACGATCCAAATACCCGGAGGAGAAAAAATGAAAGTTTCCAAGCTTCTGATTGGTCTGTTCGCCGGCGCCCTGTCGCTGGCGGCCTATGCCCAGCAGCCCATCGTCATCAAGTTCAGCCACGTCGTGGCTGCCGATACGCCAAAGGGCAAGGCGGCCGAATACTTCAAGGCCAAAGCCGAGGAATTGACCAAGGGCAAGGTCAAGGTCGAGGTCTATGCCAACTCGACGCTCTACAAGGACAAGGAAGAAATGGAAGCGCTGCAACTCGGTGCGGTGCAGATGCTGGCCCCGTCCCTGGCCAAGTTTGCCCCGCTCGGCGTCAAGGAGTTCGAGTTGTTCGACCTGCCTTACCTGTTTGATGACTACAAGGAGCTCCACTTGGTTACCGAGGGTCCGGTCGGCAAGGCACTGCTGCAGAAGCTCGAAACCCGTGGTCTGGTCGGACTGGCCTACTGGGACAATGGCTTCAAGGTGATGAGCGCCAACAAGGCGCTGAACAATCCTGAAGATTACAAGGGTTTGAAGATGCGCATCCAGTCGTCGAACGTGCTTGACGCGCAAATGCGTGCCGTGGGCGCGATCCCCCAGAAGATGGCCTTCTCCGAGGTCTACCAGGCCCTGCAGACCGGTGTGGTCGATGGCACCGAGAACCCGCCTTCCAACCTGTACACCCAGAAGATGCATGAGGTGCAGAAGCACGTGGCGGTGACCAACCATGGCTATCTCGGCTACGCGGTGATCACCAACAAGAAGTTCTGGGACGGTCTGCCGGCGGATGTGCGCAGCGCTCTTGAGACGGCAATGACTGAGTCGACCAAGTACGCCAATTCGATCGCCAAGGAAGACAACGACAAGGCCCTGGAAGAAGTGCGCAAGTCCGGCAAGAGCCAGATTGCCGTGCCGACTGCGGAGCAGAAGCTGGCGCTGAAGAAGGCCATGGTCAAGGTCCACACAGAGATGGCGAGTCGCATCGGCAAGGAAAACATCGATGCCATCTACAAGGCCACCAACTTCGATCCGTCGAAGCTTTGATCTGAGAAGCGCATGACAGTGGGGGCTGCGGCCCCCACTTTTTTCAGGGGGCATCAGCCATGAAGTATCTCGATCACCTCGAGGAGGGGATCATCACCTTCCTCATCGGCGCGGCGACGCTGATCATCTTTGTCGCGGTGATGCACCGCTACGCGGCCGGGCTGCCGATTCCGGGCGTCCAGGACTGGCTGATCGCGCTGAACCTGAGTTGGGCGCAGGAACTGTGCATCATCATGTTCGTCTGGATGGCCAAGTTCGGCGCCGCCTATGGCGTCAGGACCGGTATCCACGTTGGCGTCGATGTGCTGATCAACAGCCTGTCGGGCCGCTTGCGCGCCAAGTTCATCGTCTTCGGCATGCTGGCTGGCGCATTGTTCACCGGCATTATCGCCACCCTCGGCGCCCACTTCGTCTGGGAGAACGGCGCCCACTACGCCATCTTCAGCACGCTGGGCATCGCCACCAAGGATTTGTATCCCGGACCGACCACGCCCGACCTGGAATGGCCGACCTGGATCGTCTATTCCGCCATTCCTCTGGGATCGTCCCTGATGTGTTTCCGTTTCCTCCAGGTTACGGCGAGCTTCATCCGCACCGGCGAGCTGCCGCACCACGATCACGGCCATGTCGATGGCATCGAGGAAGGCGAGGTACCGGTGGATGTGAATCCGTACAACATGGACGATGACCTGCACATGCACGACCTTAAATACAGCAAGCGGCATCCCGCAGCAAAAGTCGGCGCTGGCGGCACGGCGGCTGGCGACAAGGGAGATGCCAAATGAGCGCCCTGATCATTTTTGCCCTGCTCACATTCCTGATGCTGTCGGGCATGCCGGTATCCATCTCGCTCGGCTTGACGGTGCTGACCTTCCTCTTCGCATTCACCAACACGCCGCTCGAGGCGGTTGCGCTCAAGCTATTCACCGGCATCGAGAAGTTCGAGATCATGGCGATCCCGTTCTTCATCCTCGCCGGCAATTTCCTGACCCATGGCGGCGTGGCCAAGCGCATGATTTATTTTGCCACTTCGATGGTCGGCCATCTGCGCGGCGGCCTGGGCCTCAGTGCGGTGTTCGCTTGCGCCCTGTTCGCCGCGGTGTCCGGCTCTTCGCCGGCGACCGTGGTGGCGATCGGCTCGATCCTGCTGCCGGCCATGGTCAAGGCGGGCTACCCTAAGAAGTTCGGTGTCGGCGTGATCGCCTCGTCCGGCGGCCTCGGCATCCTGATTCCGCCGTCAATCGTCATGGTGATGTATGCCGTGTCGACCAACAGCTCGATCGGTGCGCTGTTCATGGCGGGCGTGGTTCCCGGTTTGCTGCTGGCACTGTTCCTCGGCTTCACCACCTGGTATGTGGCGAAGAAGGGCAATTATCCGCGCGAGCAGCCGCTCTCCTGGGCGCAGCGCTGGGATGCCTTCCGCAAGGCGATCTGGGGCTTGCTGCTGATCGTGGTGGTGATGGGCGGCATCTATAGCGGCCTGTTCACCCCGACCGAGGCGGCGGCGATGAGCGCGGTGTACGCCTTCTTCATCGCGGTGTTCGTCTACAAGGATATCGGCATGAAGGAGGTGCCGAAGGTGCTGCTCAACTCGGCGAACATGAGCGCGATGCTGCTCTACATCATCACCAACGCCGTGCTGTTCTCGTTCATCCTGACCAACGAGCAGATCCCCCAGGGCATCGCCGAATGGCTGACCAATTCGGGTGTCGGCATGATCGGCTTCCTGATCGCGGTGAATATCCTGCTGCTGGTCATGGGCAGTTTCATGGAGCCGTCGTCGATCATCCTGATCACGGCACCGATCCTGTTCCCGATCGCGATGAAACTGGGCATCGATCCGATCCATTTCGGCGTGATGATCACGGTGAACATGGAAATCGGCATGATCACCCCGCCGGTGGGGCTCAATCTGTATGTGGCCAGCGGCGTCGCCAAGATGGGTCTGACCGACTGCTCCAAGGCGGTCGGTACGTGGATGCTGACGATGCTGGTGTTCCTCATGATCATCACCTATGTGCCGGCAGTCTCGACCTGGCTGCCGAAAACCCTGGGCATGATCTGAGTTTCTGCCGTGCCGACCCGCAAAGCCCCGGCCCCGGTCGGGGCTTTGTCTTTCCGGCGCCGGAACTTGGGTCAACGCTTCCGGGGCTGTGGCAGAATTCGTCCTCCGTCGCTGTTGTCTGCATCCCCATGAAATTCGCCTTTTCCCTGATCGCCCTCGTCCTGCTCGCGCTGATCGTGCCGTTTTTCATCCCCGGCGCCGGCCAGCACGCGGGCGTCGATCCGGATAGCAACCTGCCGTGGCAGATTGCCGCGGACGGGCAGGGCGGCAGCCGCGTTTTCGGGCTGCAGCCGGGCGTCAGCACGCTGGGCGACGTGCGCCGGCGGCTGGGCGACGAGATCGAGGTGGCGATCATCGCCGAGCCGAACGAGATCGGCACGCTGGAAGGCTATTTCGCGCAGCTGCCGCTCGGTTTCGTGCTGGCGAAAATGGTCGTCACGGTCGACGTGCCGGACGAGGTGATTTCCGCAATGCGCGAGCGGGCGCTCAAGGCCAAGCACATGGAGAGCACGACGCGGCGCATTACGCTGCATCCCGAAGACCTGGCCGCCGCTGACCGGCTGCCGATTCGCGCCATCAGCGTGATCCCGACCGTGAATCTGGACGAGGCGACGATCGTCCAGCGCTTCGGCGCGCCCGGCGAGCGCATGGCCGTCTCCGACAAGCGCACCCATCTGCTCTACCCGCAACTCGGGCTCGACGTGATGGTTGACCAGGGC
>JBFZCS010000156.1:0-4580 GCA_041307825.1 Azonexaceae bacterium | reverse complement strand
TTCGAGCAGATCGTCAAGGACTGGATTGCCACTGCGCAGCATCCGAAGACGGGGCGGCCGTTTACCGAAATGATCTATCAGCCGATGCGCGAACTGCTCGCCTACCTGCGCGCCAACGGCTTCAAGACCTACATCGTCTCCGGCGGCGGCATCGAGTTCATGCGTCCGTGGACGGAGAAGGTTTATGGCGTGCCGCCAGAACAGGTCATTGGCAGCAGCATCAAGACAAAATATGAAATCCGCGACGGCAAGCCGGCGCTGGTGCGCCTGCCGGAGATCAACTTCATCGACGACAAGGAAGGCAAGCCGATCGCCATCAACCAGCACATCGGTCGGCGACCGATCGCCGCTTTCGGCAATTCCGACGGCGATTTGCAGATGCTGCAATGGACGACTGCCGGCGCCGGGCCACGCTTCGCGCTCATCGTCCACCATACCGATGCCGAACGCGAATGGGCTTACGACCGCAAGTCGCACATCGGCCAGCTCGACAAGGCGCTCGACGAAGCGCAAGCGCGCGGCTGGACGGTTGTCGATATGAAGCGCGACTGGAAGACGGTCTTCGGGGCGTCAACAAAGCAATGAACCACCCACCCGGCATGACGACCAATTCCGCCGAGCACGCTTTCTCGCCCATCGACAACGAGCCGCCACTGCGCTGGCAGCGCAAGCTCGGACTGGCGCCTGCCAACGGCCTGGGCGTCATGCGCCGCGCCATGCTTCTGGCTGGGCTGGCCTGGTTTGTGCCGTTGATCTGGGCGGCGCTCAACCATCGGCTCTGGGAGGGTGCGGCGGGCGAGTCGCTGTTGCAGCACTTCGGGATTCACGCGCGTTTCCTGCTTGCGGTCGTCCTGCTGGTTATTGCCGAAGCGACGGTACATAAGGGCTTGATGCGGATCGTCACGCAATTCACCGAGTCCGGCGTCATCGGCACGGCGGCACGCGCACCCTTCGAACGTGTTCTGCAGGACATGCGGCGCTTGCGCGACACTACGCTGCCGTGGGCACTGCTGCTTGGCCTGGTGCTCGCGTGGACGATCATGGATACGCCCGAGGCGCACACCGACGCGCTGTCGTGGGCGCTTGACGGCAATGGCCAGCTCGGCTTCGGTGGCTGGTGGGTTGTCTATGTCTCGCGACCGATCTTCGTGGCGCTGTTGCTGGCCTGGCTGTGGCGGCTGCTGCTGGTGGTGATTTTGTTCGCGCGCATCGGGCGACTCGATCTCTCGCTGGTTCCCACGCACCCCGACCGTGCCGGCGGACTCGATTTCGTGCAGGCGCTGCCAGGGGCTTTTGCGCCAGTGAGCCTGGCGCTGTCGGCGGTGATCTCCGCGCAATGGGCACACGACATTGTCTACCACGCGGTCACGCTGCAAGCGCTGAAGCTGCCAGCCATTGCCTTCGTGGTCATCAGTGCATTCCTGTGCCTGTTACCACTGCTGATGCTGGCGCCCGCGTTGTTGGCGGCCAAGCGGCGGGCGCGTCTGGCCTACGCCGCGCTGGTCGGCGAGCACGGGCGCATGGTGCACCGGCGCTGGATACTGCGCGAACCGGTGGCCGACCCGACGCTGCTCGAAGCAGCCGAGATCGGGCCGGTCGCCGATACCGCAGCCATCTATCACGCAGTGGTGGCGATGCGCCCGGCGCCGATCGGCATGCGGGCAATGCTGGCAATCGTGCTGCCGATTGCGTTGCCCATGTTGGTTGCCGCCGCGCTGCAAATCCCGCTCAAGGACATTATCCTGAAATTACTCAAGGCGCTGGTATGAACGACGATGCTTGCCGAAATCAACCGACGTTTTTGATCCACATGCACTGAACTTCCCCCTCTGGCACTTGCGCAAAGTGCCGCTCAGTATGTTTTCCCAACCCAGGAGATAACCATGGTACGTAAGAAACTGGTGCTCAGCCTGCTGGCAATATCGCTTGCAGCGCCCGGTATACATGCACAGACGGCGCCGCCGGCTGCCGCCCCCGCCGCCGCACCGGCGGCGGCAAATGCGGTCGATCCGGCATCGATTCAGGCCCTCAAGAACATGGGTGCGTATCTGCAGACCCTGAAACGTTTCCAGGTGTCCACCGAGCTGACCGGCGAGCGTGTTCTCGCCGACGGTCAGAAGCTGCAGCACACGGCGACGGCCGACATGGACGTCGAGCGTCCTAACCGGCTGCACGCCCGGATTTGGAGCGCCCGCGCCGAACGCGAACTGATCTACGACGGCAAGACGGCTACGCTGTATACGCCGGCGCAGAAGTACTACTCGACCGTCGAGTTTTCCGGAAACCTCGGCGAACTGATCAACAAGCTGGAAGAGCGCTATGGCGTGGAAGTGCCGCTGGCCGACATGTTCATCTGGGGTACGCCGGCAGCGACGTTCGACAAGATCGAATCGGCAATGAATGCCGGCCAGGACTTCATCGGCAAGGACCTCTGCGACCACTACGCCTTCCGTCAGGGAATGTTCGACTGGCAGATCTGGATTACCAACGGCGACAAGCCGCTACCGCGCAAGCTCGTGATCACCAATCGCAATGACGAGGCCCGCCCGCAGTCGCTCCAACTGATCGACTGGAACCTGAAGCCGACGTTCAAGGATTCGGTCTTCAAGTTCACGCCGCCCAAGGGCGCGACCGCGGTTGAAATTCGCCCACTGGTTCAGAAGTAAAGGAGCGCCAACATGAAAAAAACATTCAGCAAAATCTTCCTGGCCCCCCTGACGGTTCTCGTTCTGGCCAGTTTCGCCATGGCCCCGGTCGCCGAGGCACGCGGTGGTGGCGGTCACGGTGGCGGCGGTGGTGGTGCGCGCGCCGGTGGTGGCGGCGCTCACGCCGGCGGCGGCAACCGGCAGATCAACAACAGCAATCGTGACGTGCGTACCAACAACGTTCGCAACACCAGCGTCAACAACGTCAACGTCAACAGGAACGTCAACGTCAATGCCAACAATAACCGAGGCGGTTGCTGCAACGGCGGCTGGGACAACAACTATCACCCGGTGGCGACGGCGGCGGCGGTGACCGCAGCGGTGGTCGTAACTTCCGCGGTCGTTGGCTCGATGGTGCGCACCGTGCCGGCCGGGTGTGTCCCGGTGAACTACGGCGGCATGATCTATCAGCAGTGCGGCAATACCTGGTATCAGCCGCAGGGATCACAGTACATCGTGATCAATCCGCCTTACTGAGAGTCATTCTCGCGAGGCCGGCGCTGCCGGCCTCTATTTCCCTGATTTCGTCGGCGAGCCTACCCACAAGACCACGATCAACTAGATCAAAATGACAACCAGCAAAACCACGGTATGACCACAAAAACACAACAGCACCTGCTGGCCTGGCAGGCCAGTATTGCTGGCTTACAGCGTGCCGATGAGCCTTGGCGTGGGTAAGGCGACTCTGATCGACAAAGCTGTTTTCAGGGTTTTCGGCGAACCGTAATTCTCTGTCGCAGACAAGGGCGAGAGCTAGGCACATTGGCATATTTCCGCCGGGATGAACACGCAGTTAAAGTAGTCCGATATTTGCCAACCTCTGATGCACAACTGAGACACCCAACTACAATATCCATCCTCATCAAGAGCCATTCAACGACCATCAAAATGACCAAGCTCTACGGCATCAAGAACTGCGACACCATGAAGAAGGCCATGAGCTGGCTGACCGAGAACGGCGTTGCCTATGAATTCATCGACTACAAGAAGGCCGGCGTCGCCGAGGCGAACCTGCCGGACTGGAACTGCCGTGCCGGCTGGGAGAAGCTGCTCAACACGCGCGGCCTGATGTGGAAAAAGCTGAGCGAAGATGAGCGTGCTGCGGTCGACGAGCAAAAAGCCCTCAAATTGATGGCGCAGTATCCGAGCCTGATCAAGCGTCCAGTGCTCGATACCGGCAGCAAGCTGCTGGTCGGCTTCTCGCCCGAGAGCTACGCGGAACAGCTTAAATGAGCGCCAGCTTCATCCGCCGCTTTCTCTTCGAGCACCTCGACATCCGCGGCGCCATCGTCCATCTCGGCGATTCCTGGCAAAAAATGCAGGTCGACCGCGACTATCAGCCCACCGTCGCCCAGTTGCTCGGCGAAACGGCCGCCATCACCGCGCTGATCGCCGGCCAGCTCAAGCAGCCCGGCCGCCTGACGCTGCAGTTGCGCGGCAACGGCCCGATCCAGCTGCTGATCATGGACTGCAACGAGCAATTGCAGATGCGCGGCATGGCGCGCAGCAACCCGGTCGTGCTGCCGGCGCCGGTGCACCAGTTGCTCGGTGCTGATCAGGGCGGGCAACTGATGATGAGCCTCGACATGCCGAACGCCCGCCATCCGTACCAGAGCTTCGTGCCGATGGTCGGCGACAGCATCGCGGCGATTTTCGAGCATTACCTGGAGCAATCCGAACAACAACCCTCGCGCCTGTTCGCCACCGCCGGCCCGCAAGCCGCCGCCTGCCTGTTTCTGCAAAAGATGCCGGCCCCGGGGGACACCGTGCCTGCGGGACATAACGCCGACGCCCACGACGCCGACGGCTGGCAGCGCATCACGCAGTTGGCCGCCACCGTCAAGCCTGCCGAACTGCTGGAACTCGACGCCGAGG
>JBFZCS010000155.1:0-4404 GCA_041307825.1 Azonexaceae bacterium | reverse complement strand
CGGACAGCAGCTTGACGTCGTCCGGATCGTTCGGACAGGCGAGGATCGGCTCGGTGACTTCGGCGAGATCGATTTCGATCACGGCGGCGTATTCGGCGTCGTCATCCGGCTGCAGCAGCGTACCGTTGGCGATCCAGTCTTCCATGGCGGTAATGCGGCGCTTCAGGGTGCGGGCATCCTGATAGCCTTCGGCGATCATCCACTTCATCAGCGTGATGTTCGAGTTCATGTACTCGACCATCGGCGCTTTGTTCAGGCGCACCGAGCAGGCGGCGGCGGAGCGTTCGGCGGCAGCGTCGGAGAGTTCGAATGCCTGTTCGATCTTGAGGTCCGGCAGGCCTTCGATTTCCAGGATGCGGCCGGAGAAGACGTTCTTCTTGCCCTTCTTCTCGACGGTCAGCAGGCCGGCCTTGATGGCGTAGTAGGGAATGGCGTTGACCAGGTCGCGCAGCGTGATGCCGTCCTGCATCTTGCCCTTGAAACGGACCAGCACGGATTCCGGCATGTCGAGCGGCATGACGCCGGTGGCGGCGGCGAAGGCGACCAGGCCGGAACCGGCCGGGAAGGAGATGCCGATCGGGAAGCGGGTGTGCGAGTCACCGCCGGTGCCGACGGTATCCGGCAACAGCAGGCGGTTCAGCCAGGAGTGGATGACGCCGTCGCCCGGACGCAGCGAGACGCCGCCGCGGGTCGAGATGAAGGTCGGCAGTTCGCGATGCGTCTTGACGTCGACCAGCTTCGGATAGGCGGCGGTGTGGCAGAAGGACTGCATCACCAGGTCGGCGGAGAAGCCGAGGCAGGCCAGATCCTTCAGTTCGTCGCGGGTCATCGGGCCGGTGGTGTCCTGGGAGCCGACGGTGGTCATTTTCGGCTCGCAGTAGGTTCCAGGACGGATGCCGGTGACGCCGCAGGCCCTGCCGACCATCTTTTGCGCCAGCGAGTAGCCCTTGCCGGAATCGGCCGGATTCTGCGGCAGGCGGAACAGCGTGCTCTGCGGCAGGCCAAGGAACTCACGGGCCTTGGTCGTCAGGCCGCGGCCAATGATCAGCGGAATGCGGCCGCCGGCGCGGACTTCGTCGAGGATGACGAGGGTCTTCAGCTGGGACTCAGCGATGGTGGCGCCGTTCTTGGTGGCGGTGACCTTGCCGGTGGCCCGGTCAACCTTCAGTTCGATCTCGTCGCCCATGTCCATCTGGCCGGCGTCGATTTCGATCGGCAGCGCGCCGGCATCTTCCATGGTGTTGAAGAAGATCGGCGCGATCTTGGAGCCGAGGCAGACGCCGCCGAAACGCTTGTTAGGGACAAAGGGAATGTCCTCGCCGGTGAACCACAGCACCGAGTTGGTGGCGGACTTGCGCGAAGAACCGGTACCGACCACGTCACCGACGTAGGCGATCAGGTTGCCCTTGGCGGCCAGCTTTTCCAGTTGCTTGAGCGGGCCGCGCGCGCCCGGCTCGTCGGCTTCGATACCCGGCCGCGGGTTCTTCAGCATGGCCAGCGCGTGCAGCGGAATATCGGGGCGCGACCAAGCATCCGGTGCCGGCGACAGGTCGTCGGTATTGGTTTCGCCGGTAACCTTGAAGACGGTCAGCTTCTGCGCAGCCGGTACTTCCGGACGCGAGGTAAACCACTCGGCGTCGGCCCACGACTGCATGACGTTCTTGGCATTGGCGTTGCCGGCCTTGGCCAGCTCGGCGACATCGTGGAAGAAGTCGAAGACCAGCAGCGTCTTCTTGAGGCCTTCGGCGGCGACGGCGCCGACGCTGGCATCAGCCAGCAGGTCGATCAGCGGCTTGACGTTGAAACCGCCGAGCATGGTGCCGAGCAGTTCGGTTGCCTTGGCCCTGGAAATCAGCGCACAGGCCTCTTCGCCCTTGGCGACCTTGGCCAGGAATTCGGCCTTGATCTTGGCGGCATCATCGACGCCGGCCGGCACACGGTAGGTGATCAGCTCGACCAGGGCGGCGGCTTCGCCGGCCGGGGGATTCTTCAGCAGGGCGACCAGCTCGGTGGTCTGTTGCTTGGACAGGGGCAGCGGGGGGATACCGAGGGCTGCACGTTCGGCAACGTGGGCGCGATAGGCTTCAAGCACGGCGACTTCCTTTCATAAAGGCTAGCTGTGGGGAAACAATGATGCTGTGACAACGACAGCGACCCTGCGGTTCGGCTTATTGCTTCTCCGGGGTCGGCCTGCAAGTCTTATATATTATATAAGAATGTCCATTTACACCAGAGCCAAAGGCTTACCCGAGCTGAACGGGGAAAAGTTCCGTTGTCAGTGGCGGCAAGCCATGACGTTGCCGGGCACGGACGCAGGCATCGTGGCTGATGTCGAATTCGCGGCACGGCGACGGGCGGGCATCGTAGATCGTGCAGGCAACGGCTTTTCCGACCTCGCCGACGAGCGCGACGCAGCGCGGCGCGGCGGCATCGGTGCCGCACAGACGGACGATGGCCGGCGTCACCGGCACCGTCATTTCCCGCGGGACGCCCTGCCCCCAGGCGAAAGCGCCGCCGGCCAGCTCGGCCGGATGAAAATCGACGCGAAAAGCCGCGCAGCAGGCGCCACAGCTTTGACAGACATTCATTGCAGGTTGACCCGGCAGCGCCAGAGCTGGTGGCCGGAAGCGAGATATTTTTTCTCGAACGGGGTCAGCGGATCAGCGGTCGCGTAAGGCTCGGCAAGCACCGGCCGGCCGCCGAGCAGGGTCAGCGCCCGGGCCATTTCCTCGATATATATTTGCCAGTTGCTGCGGCACTCCAGTTCGCCGCCCAGTTCGCGCCAGACCGGGAACACCGCATGGCCGTGCCAGCGCCGCGCCAGATGACCAATCTTCGGCCATGGATTGGGGTAGAGGTTGTAGTGGCGGGCGAGACGGATGCCGTTTTGTGCGAGCAGGCGCCAGAAATCGACCAGATCGGCGCGGACCAGCAGGGCATTCTCGGGCAGCGGCAGAGGTTTACCGCGATTGATGCGGTCGACCGACTGATCGACGCCAAAAACGAAGTGCCTGGGGAAAGTCTCGGCGATGCGTTGCGTGCTCCAGCCAACGCCGCAGCCGGCATCGAGGATCAGCGGCGCATCGGCTCGCCACTGGTCGCGGGCAGCCAGCGCTGCGACGAAGGCGGCGCGGTTGTAGTCGAGGATGGGCTTCCTGAACGGATGCGCGAGGTGGCGGCGAACCAGCTCATCGAGGTCGCGGTGCGGCCCGTCCTGCGCGCTGACGATCAGGCGCGAATTGCCGCTCATGCGGCGAACGGCAGTTCGCCGAGGATGCCGGCGGCGACCAGCGCCGCATCGATGTCATGTGCCGCCTTGATCGGCCGCAGGCGCTGGTAGAGCACTTCGGCCTCGGGGTAATTGCGCCGCAGCAGCGCCAGCCATTGCTTGATCCGCCCGCCGGCATGATGCGGCACCACCTTCCGGCGCACGCCCTGCCAATAGGCCGCCACCCCGGGCGCTACTTCTTCCCAGCCGCCGACCGCCGCGCCGCGCGCGCGCCGCGCCAGCAGCGGATCGGCGATCGCCCCGCGGCCAAGCATGATGTCGGCGCAGCCGGTTTCCTGCTGGCAGCGGACAAAGTCTTCCACTGTCCACACCTCGCCGTTGGCAATCAGCGGGATATTGATTGACGCCCGAACCTTGTCGATCCATTCCCAACGAGCCGGCGGGCGATAGCCGTCGGCCTTGGTCCGGCCATGGACGATCAGTTCGTCGATGCCGCCGGCGGCCAGCGCCTGCGCACAGTCGACAGCCTTGCTGGTGTCGTCGATGCCGAGGCGCATTTTTGCCGTAAAAGGCACGTCGACCGGAACGACTGCGCGCACGGCGCTGGCAATCTTGTTGAGCAGCTCCGGCTCGCCCAGCAGCGCGGCGCCGCCGCGATGGCGATTGACGGTCGGCGCCGGACAGCCGAAGTTGAGGTCGATGCCGGCCGGATTCAGCGTCACCAGACGACGCGCGTTCTCGGCCATGAAATACGGGTCGGAGCCAAGCAGCTGCAAGCGCATCGGCGTGCCGGCCGCGGTGCGGCTGTCGGTAAGCAGTTCCGGGCAAATGCGCTGGTAGGTCCTGGCCGGCAGCACGCTGTTGGACACCCGGATAAATTCGCAGATCGCCCAGTCGTAGCCGCCGATCGCGGTCAGCACGCCGCGCAACAGATTGTCGGCGAGCCCTTCCATCGGGGCGAGGAGAATGCGGGACATCGGAAATCCGGGGCGGTCGCTATCGAGGTGCGCATTATAGTCTCGCAGGATTGGCGTAATCCGGCAGCGAAGATCAGTTCGCATCGAGGGAAAGAAACCGACCAGTTGCTTACCTTCGTGCTGTCGCCGACTGAAATGCAGGTAACAAAGTACAGCAGCCATTCCAGACGACTGGCCACCGACAAGTCTTCGGCCAAT
>JBFZCS010000154.1:0-4268 GCA_041307825.1 Azonexaceae bacterium | reverse complement strand
AAACGACCAATCACCTCGACGCCGAATCGGTCTAATGGCTGGAACAGTTCCTCTTCCTCTTACCCGGTACCGTCGTCGCCGTCACCCAAGACCTCTATTTACTCTACAACGCCGCCGAGTGGATTCTCGAACTTGACCGCGGCCACGGCATTCCGTACAAGGGCAATTACTCTTCCTGGCTGGAGCAGAAGGAAGCACGTCTGGAAACCGAAAACAAGCAGATCGACGCCCACATGAAGGCGATGAAGCAGGAACTGGAGTGGGTCCGTTCCAATCCGAAGGCCCGCCAGGCCAAGTCCAAGTCCCGTCTGGCGCGTTTCGAGGAACTGTCCAGCCAGGAATACCAGAAGCGCAACGAGACGCAGGAAATCTTCATTCCGGTCGGCGAGCGCCTGGGCGACAAGGTCATCGAATTCAACGGGGTCACCAAGTCCTTCGGCGACAAGCTGCTGATGGACAACCTGAGCTTCAATGTCCCGGCCGGCGCCATCGTCGGCATCATCGGCCCGAACGGCGCCGGCAAGTCGACGCTGTTCAAGATGATCACCGGCCAGCAACAACCGGACTCCGGCGAAGTCGTCGTCGGCCCCACCGTGAAGATGGCCTACGTCGACCAGTCACGCGACTGCCTCGATGGCAGCAAGACGGTATTTGAGGAACTGGCGCAGGGCAGCGACATCCTGCAAATCGGCAAATTCGAGATGCCGAGCCGCGCTTACATCGGCCGCTTCAATTTCAAGGGTGGCGATCAGGGCAAGCAGGTCGGCAATCTGTCCGGCGGCGAACGTGGCCGGCTGCATCTGGCCAAGACGTTGATGACCGGCGGTAACGTCCTGCTGCTCGACGAACCGTCGAACGACCTCGACGTCGAAACCCTGCGCGCGCTGGAAGATGCCCTGCTGGAGTTCCCCGGCTGCGCGCTGGTCATTTCGCATGACCGCTGGTTCCTCGACCGCATCTGCACGCATATCCTGGCGGCCGAAGGCGATTCGCAGTGGAACTTCTTCACCGGCAACTTTCAGGAATACGAGGAAGACAAGAAGCGTCGCCTGGGCGAGGAAGGCGCCAAGCCGAAGCGGATCCGTTACAAGCCGATTACCCGCTGAAGTGGGCTGATTGCTGCGGTCAACGCCGCAAAACCCGGCAAAACGGGCGCCCGAAGGCGCCCGTTTCTTTTTTTGCACCCCGCCAAAGCGAGGCGCAGCAAACTATCAGTGTTTGAGATTGGCGGAAAAGACAGCCTTGGTCTTTTCGGAAAACTGGAATTCGTTGAAGGCGCGGCTGATTTCAGCTTCGTTGCGGCCGTCGGAATGGTCTTCGAAGTTGATACCGATGACCTTGCCGTTGGCGGCCAGCGTCTGGAATGCGTAACGCCAGCGTTGTGCTTCAGCCAGCCGCTCGCGCAGTTCTACTTCGTTGGAAATGGTAATGCCAGCTTTTTTCAGGGAATCCAGAAACTGCTCGAAGGATTCGTTGCTCAAACTGCCCATTTGTTTCTCCGTATTCAAGTGCGGTGAAATGTCACCATGTGCCTAATAACGACGCGATTTCAATTTGGTTGACACGAAAGTCGTAGAAGTTTGAATGCGATAATCGCGCCCTATGAAAAAGCAGAACCCGCCTGCCGCGATCCCGGAAATCCGTCCCGGGCAGTCCATCGAACTGCTCAAGGAACTGCACATCCTGACCCGCGACGGCAAGCTCAACCAGGACACACGGCGCAAGCTCAAGCAGGTCTATCACCTCTACCAATTCATCGAGCCACTGCTGGATGGCGCCGAAACGCTGGTCGACCACGGGGCCGGCAAGTCCTATCTCGGCTTCATCCTCTACGATCTCTGTATCAAGGAACGTGCCAGCGGCGAGATCATCGGCATCGAAAGCCGCCCGGAACTGGTCGATAAATCCCGCGAACTGGCCACCCGCCTTGGCTTTCAGCGGATGCGCTTCCTCGCCTGCACGGTCGAGGACTCGCTGACCTCGCCGGAGCTGCCCGCCCACGTCGATGTCGTCACCGCGCTACACGCCTGCAACACCGCCACCGACGACGCCATCCGTTTTGCGCTGGCCAAGGACGCCCGGCATATCGTCCTCGTGCCTTGCTGTCAGGCCGAAGTCGCCGCCACGATGCGGGCCAGAAAGAACGAATCGCTGGCCAGTACGCCTCTGTCCGAACTTTGGCGACACCCGATCCACACCCGCGAACTGGGCAGCCACCTGACCAACGTGCTGCGCTGCCTGCTGCTCGAATCGCACGGCTACGACGTCACCGTCACCGAACTGGTCGGCTGGGAGCATTCGATGAAAAACGAGCTGATCATCGCCTCGAAAACGGCCAAAAACGGCGGTCGACCGCGACAGAATGCCCGCGAGCGCGCTACAGCCATCCTGCGCGAGTTCAATATCGAAGAACTTGCCCCGCGCTTCACGTACTAACGTGCGATGACCCGCCCCCAGCACCCCCTCGAACTCCTCGCGCCGGCCAAGAATACCGATTTCGGCATCGAAGCAATCAAGCATGGCGCCGATGCCGTCTATATCGGCGGGCCGTCGTTTGGCGCCCGCTACGGCGCCGGCAACGATGTCGCCGAAATCCGACGCCTGTGCGATTTCGCCCACCGTTACCGGGCCATGGTTTTCGTCGCGCTCAACACCATCCTGCATGACGATGAACTGGAAGGCGCCCGCCAACTTGCCTGGCAGCTTTACGAAGCCGGCGCCGACGCACTGATCATCCAGGACATGGGCTTGCTGGAACTGGATCTGCCGCCGATCCAACTGCACGCCAGCACGCAGACCGACAATCGCAACGCCGACAAAGTGAAGTTTCTCGAAGATGTGGGCTTCTCGCAGGTCGTTCTGGCGCGCGAACTGAGCTTAAACGAAATTATCAATATATCGTCGCAAGCAACTGTTGCATTGGAGTATTTTGTTCATGGCGCCCTCTGTGTCGCTTATTCGGGACAGTGCTACATCAGCCATGCCCACTCCGGGCGCAGCGCCAACCGCGGCGAGTGTTCGCAGGCCTGCCGCCTGCCCTACACGCTGGTCGACGACAAGGGCAGGACGATCACCGAGAACCAGCACCTGCTGTCGATGAAGGATAACAATCAGACCGAAAACATCCTCGCACTGGCCAAGGCTGGCGTCTGCTCGTTCAAGATCGAGGGCCGGCTGAAAGACCTCAGCTACGTCAAGAACATCACCGCGCATTACCGCAAGCTGCTTGACGATGTGATCGCCCAAAGCCCCGAATTCACCCGCCCCTCCAGCGGCAGGAGCAGTTACACCTTCACCCCGCAGCCGGACAAGACCTTCAACCGCGGCTACACCGACTATTTTGCCGGCGGCCGCCAGGACGACATCGGTGCCTTCGATTCACCGGCCTTCGTCGGCGAACCGATCGGTGAGGTGGCCGAAATCGGCGACGGCTGGTTCACCGTCAATTCCGGGCAGAACTTCCACAACGGCGACGGCGTCTGTTACTACGACGCCCATGGCGAGGTCGCCGGCATGCGCATCAACCGCGCCGAGGGCAAGAAGCTTTACCCGGCCGAAATGCCGGAAGAACTGAGCGAAGGCGCTACCCTCTTCCGCAACCGCGACCAGGAATTCGAACGGGCGCTGGAAAAGGAGTCAGCCACCCGCCGTGTTTCCGTCAAGCCGGTGTTCGCCGAAACCACCGACAGCTTCCGGCTGACGCTGACCGACGAGGATGGCGTGACTGTTGCGGTCGACCTGCCAAAAACCGGGAAAATCGGCCACGAGATCGCTCAGAATCCCGAGCCGGCGATGGCCAAGCTCAAGGAAAACCTTGGCAAGTTCGGCAACACCATGTTCAAGGTCGAAGCGGTCGAACTGCAACTGGCGCAACCGTGGTTCCTGCCAGTCGGCACCATCAACGCCCTGCGCCGCGAAGCTGCCGCAGCCCTCGAAGCCGCCCGCGTCGCCAGCCACCCGCGCCCTCCCCGCGCCAATCCGGCCGAAAATCCCGTGCCCTACCCGCAGGAAGAACTGACCTACCTCGGCAACGTCTTCAACGCCAAGGCCCGCGCCTTCTACGAGAAGCACGGCGTCAAGCTGATCGAGGACGCCTACGAGGCCGGCAACGAAAAGGGCATGGTCTCGTTGATGATCACCCGCCACTGCCTGCGCTACAGCTTCAATCTGTGCCCGAAAGAGGTCAAGCACCTCAAGCCCGACCCGATGACCCTGATCAACGGCAACGAAAAGCTAATCCTCAAATTCGACTGCAAGGCCTGCGAAAT
>JBFZCS010000153.1:0-3428 GCA_041307825.1 Azonexaceae bacterium | reverse complement strand
CCACTCGCCCCCCGATCCCCGGGGCGGCCTCGCAGGAAGCGGCGTGCAGGCCGCATCGGTCGTGATATCCCCGCACCATCGACCGGCTTATGTGTGCCAACGCACAGAACTGCACGCGCAAGGCCGCGATGATCCATACTCCCCGTTGAAGAGACTGGATCTCCTATCCGACTGCGGCGGCTTCACGCTTTTGTTGCCGGCCCCCACACACGCAGCCTCCCCCAGATGGCCGCACGCATTTCACGGAACCCCACCATGCCCGAAACAGGAAGCACTTCCCCCCTTTCCGACGCTGTCGGCAAGGGCGAAGGCAACGGCGAAGCGCAGCGCCAGGAAACCTTGCTTAAAACGGGAGCCCTGCAAGACGCAATTTTCAACAGCGCCAACTTTTCAAGCATCGCCACCGACGCGAAGGGCGTCATCCAGATCTTCAACGTCGGCGCCGAGCGCATGCTGGGTTACCTGGCCGCAGACGTCCTGAACAAGATCACGCCGGCCGATATTTCCGATCCGCAGGAAGTGATCGATCGTGCCAAGGCGTTGAGCGTCGAACTCGAAACCCCGATTACGCCGGGCTTCGAAGCCCTGGTATTCAAGGCCTCGCGCGGCATCGAGGACATCTACGAGCTGACCTATATCCGCAAGGACGGCAGCCGCCTCCCGGCGGTCGTGTCGGTCACCGCGTTGCGGGACGATCAAGGCGCCATCATCGGCTATCTGCTGATCGGTACTGACAACACCGCGCGCAAGCAGGTCGAGGCAGAGCGACAGCATTTGCTGGAAGTTCAGGCGGAAACGAACAAACAGTTGCAGCAGACCAACCTCACCTTGCAGGTCAGTGAGGAAAGGCTCGCCGTAACGCTCAACTCCATCGGCGATGCGGTGATCGCCACCGATGCCGACGCGCGCGTGACACTCATGAATCCCCTTGCCGAAAAGCTCACCGGCTGGACGCAGGCACAAGCCAGCGGTCGTAAGGTGGACGAGATCATTCACATCATCAACAAGGAAACCCGCCAACTTTCCGCGATCCCGGTAATGGAAACCCTGGCGCGAGGCACAACCCAGGGCATGGCCAACCACACCATACTGATTGCCCGCGATGGCAGCGAGTGTGATATCGCCGACAGTTGCGCACCAATTCGCGACCGTGACGGTCAAGTGATCGGCGCCGTGCTGGTATTCCGCGATGTCACCGGCGAATATGCGGCGCAACAGGCCTTGCGCGAAAGTGAAGCACGCTATCGCGGTTTGTTCGATTCGATTGACGAAGGTTTTTGCATCATCGAATTGATTTACGACCAGCACGATAAGCCAGTCGACTGGCGCTATCTGGAAGTGAATCCTTCTTTCGATAAACAGACGGGGATTTCAGAAATCACGGGGAAACGGATACGCGAACTGGCTCCGGATCATGAAGAATATTGGTTTGAAACTTACGGCAACGTCGCCCTGACGGGCAAACCGGTTCGCTTTATCAACGAAGCGAAGGCCATCGAGGGCATCGATGACCGTTGGTTCGATCTGTATGCCTTCCGCGCCGGCGGTCCTGGCAGCCACAAAGTTGCCGTCCTTTTCACCGACATCACCGAGCGCAAACGCCTGGATCAGGTGCTGCAGGACAAGAACGTCGAACTGAAGCTCGCCAAGTCCGTTGCAGAAAAGGCCAACCTCGCAAAATCGAATTTCCTTTCCAGCATGAGCCATGAGCTGCGCACCCCGCTCAATGCCATCCTCGGTTTCGCCCAGTTGCTGGAGGCCGGTTCACCGGCGCCAACGGCCGCCCAGACTATCAGGCTGCACCAGATCATCAAGGCAGGCTGGTATCTGCTGGACCTGATCAACGAAATCCTCGATCTCGCGGTAATCGAGTCCGGCAGGCTGTCGCTGTCGCTGGAACCCTTGTCGCTGTCCGACATGCTGCTCGAATGCGAGGCCATGATCGGACCGCAGGCGCAGCAACGCGGCATCAACATCATCTTCGAAAAAGTCGACCCCACCTGGTTTGCCCATGCCGACCACACCCGGGTCAAGCAGGCGCTGATCAACCTGCTTTCCAATGCGATCAAATCCAACCGCGAACATGGAATGGTCGAGGTGAAGTGCACCGCGATCAGCCCGGAACGCATCCGCATCCGCATCAAGGACAGAGGCGCGGGTTTGCATCCGGAAAAGCTGGCGCAACTGTTTCAGCCGTTCAACCGTCTCGGCCAGGAGACCGGCACCGAGGAAGGGACGGGCATCGGATTGGTGGTCACCAAGCAACTGGTCGAACTGATGGGCGGCACCATCGGCGTGGAAAGTACCGTCGGCGTGGGCAGCGAATTCTGGATCGAACTGATCCGCGATGTGATGCCACAACTTGCCTCTGAACATACGATGGGCGCTGAACTTGCGCCGCAAGGGCAGGGAAACACGGCGCGGCGCACCCTGCTCTATGTGGAAGACAATCCGGCCAACCTGATGCTGGTCGAGCAAATCATCGAGGGCCACCCGCATGTGCGCATGCTGAGCGCGCGCGATGCCACGCTCGGCATCGCGCTGGCGCGCGCCCATCTCCCGGAGGTGATCCTGATGGACATCAATCTGCCAGGCATCAGCGGCACCCAGGCCCTGAAAATCCTGCGTGAAAATCCGGCAACGGCGCACATCCCGGTGCTGGCCATCAGTGCCAATGCCATGCCACGCGATATCGAGAAAGGCCTGCAGGCAGGATTCTTCCGTTATCTCACCAAGCCGATCAAGGTCAACGAGTTCATGGATGCGCTGGATAGTGCGCTGGAGCTGGCGGAGACCGAATTGGACGGCGCACTCAACCCGGCTCCCTTGTGATGGTGAATGCCGACGATATTCTGAACGCCAGCATTCTGATCGTGGACGATCAGGAAGCCAATGTGCAGTTGCTGGAACACATGCTGCGCGATGTCGGCTATCGGTGCATTACATCGACGATGGATCCGCATGCCGTCTGCGCGCTGCATCGCGACAATCTCTACGACCTGATTCTGCTCGATCTTCAGATGCCGGGCATGGATGGCTTCCAGGTGATGGAGGGGCTGAAGGAAATCGAGACCGATGCTTACCTTCCCGTACTCGTGATTACGGCTCAGCCGGGCCACAAGCTGCGGGCGTTGAGTGCCGGCGCGAAAGACTTCATCAGCAAACCCTTTGACCTGATGGAGGCAAAGACGCGCATCCACAACATGCTGGAAGTGCGCTTACTGTACAAGCAGCTCGAACAATACAACCGCGCGCTGGAATCCATGGCGCTGCATGATGCGCTGACCGGACTGCCGAACAGACGGCTTTTATTCGACCGGCTGGCGTTGGCCATCGCCCATGCGCACAGGAACAAAAGCACAATGGCGGTGATGGTCCTGGATCTGGACGGGTTCAAGCAGATCAACGACACAGATCGGAAGAGCGTC
>JBFZCS010000152.1:0-6664 GCA_041307825.1 Azonexaceae bacterium | reverse complement strand
AAAAAGGCTTTCATCGCTGAAAGCCTTGTCCTGTCTTGCTGGTGCCCCGAGCCAGACTCGAACTGGCACACCTTTCGGCGGCGGATTTTGAATCCGCTGCGTCTACCGATTACGCCATCGGGGCGAATGGAGGCAGGATTATCCCCGAATCACTTCTTTGGTTCAAGCGACTCGGCGCAGGGAAAGGTTTTCGAGAGCGCGGCGGCGACCAGCGTCGCCGTACTATTCTCGGGATTCGGCGGCTGCCGGTCGAGGTGGGCGAGGACAGAGCGCACCAGACGGTAGGAGAGGTCGGGGCTTTTGGGCAGGCAGAAGGCGTTGAGCTTGACGCCTACCGATTCGGACAGAAAGTCGCTGATTGCGTAGCCGTCGGCAAAGCCTTCGATGTAGCCGATGCAGCGCGCGCCTCGGGGAGACTGGAAGACATTCGGGCTGGCGGCATTGGCCGCGAAGGCGCCCTCGGCAGCCAGGCAGTCATCGCGCAGTTCCTTGCCGGAATAGGCGTGCGCCGGGAGGGCGAAAAAAGTGGCGAAAAGCAGTAACCACTTCATGCTCGTTCAAACCAGTCGAGTTTGGCGTGCAGGTTGACGACACTGCCGACGACGATCAGCGCCGGCGGCTTGATGCCGGTTTCCTCGATGCGCTGCGCCAGGGTGCCGAGGGTGGCGAGCAGGGTCTGCTGGTCGGGGAGGGTGCCGTTGCGGATGACGGCCGCCGGGGTCAGCGAGGGCAGGCCGTGCTTGATCATCTGCCGGCAGATTTCGCCAGCGGCGCCGATGCCCATGTAGAAGACGACGGTCTGGTTGGGCCGGGCGAGCGCTGCCCAGTCGAGATTCACCGTGCCGTCCTTGAGGTGGCCGGTAACGAAAGTCACCGCCTGGGCGTGGTCGCGATGGGTCAGCGGAAAGCCGGAGTAGGCGGCGCAACCGGCTGCGGCGGTAACTCCAGGTACCACTTCGAAGGGAATGCCGGAAGCGGCGAGCGCTTCCAGTTCCTCGCCGCCGCGCCCGAAAATGAACGGGTCGCCGCCCTTCAGGCGGACCACCGACAACCCTTCGCGCGCCAGGTCGACGAGCAGGTTGTTGATCGACGCCTGCGGCAACGTATGGTTGGATGCTTCCTTGCCTGCGTAGATGCGGCGGGCGTCGGCACGTGCCAGATTCATGATGCCGTCGCCGACCAGATGGTCGAAAACCAGGGCGTCGGCCAAGGCAATCAGGCGCGCCGCCTTGACCGTGAGCAGGTCCGGGTCGCCGGGGCCGGCGCCGATCAGCCAGACCTTGCCGGCTTCAAGTGTTTTTTGCGTTTCCATGGAGCCAATTGATTCTGCGGGTGCTCATCCTAATGCGGTAAGCCTTGCCTGCCAATAGGCGGCAGAAGCCGCGTCGAGAAAACTACTACCAAAGTACTATAAAACTAGCCCGTAGTGCTTATAAGTGATTGAATGTAAATGATTCATTATGCAAAAAATATTGATCGGCATCAAGGATGACAATTCGGGTCAGGTTCAACCTGACGCCTATCGCGCTGGGGAGCCGGCGTGCCCTGTTTTGATCCAAGGAGAGAGAAGATGAAGAAGACCGTAGTGGGGATGTTGACGATGACCGCCATGGCTTTTGCCATGGGTTCCGCCTTCGCTCAGGACGCCGCCAAGGCCCCTGAAATGACTGCAGCCGAAAAGGAACAGTCCAAGAAGATTTACTTCGAGCGTTGTGCCGGCTGCCACGGTGTGCTGCGCAAGGGCGCGACCGGCAAGAATCTCGAGCCGCACTGGAGCAAGAAGGACAAGGACGGCAACGTCACCGAAGGCGGCACGCTGAAGCTCGGCCAGACCCGTCTGGAAAAGATCATCGGCTACGGTACGGACGGCGGCATGGTCAACTTCGACGACATCCTGACCAAGGAAGAAATCGCCCTCATGTCCAAGTACATCCAGAACACACCGGATGTACCGCCTGAGTACAGCTTCAAGGACATCACGGATTCGTGGAAAGTGATCGTTCCGGTCGACAAGCGCCCGACCAAGCAGATGAACAAGATCAACTTGAAGAACGTTTTCTCGGTCACCCTGCGCGATACCGGCGAGGTTGCCCTGATCGACGGCGACACCAAGGAGATTGTCAGTATCGTCAAGACCGGCTACGCGGTGCACATTTCCCGCCTCTCCGCGTCCGGCCGCTACGTTTACGTGATCGGTCGCGATGGCCGCCTGAGCCTGATTGATCTCTGGATGGAAAAGCCGGCGGTCGTGGCTGAGGTCAAGATCGGCTTCGATGCCCGCTCGGTCGACACTTCCAAGTTCAAGGGCTTCGAGGACAAGTACGCGATTGCCGGTTCCTACTGGCCGCCCCAGTACACGATCATGGACGGCGATACGCTGAAGCCGCTCAAGGTCGTCTCAACCCGCGGCATGACCGTCGATGGCGAGTACCATCCGGAGCCGCGTGTGGCGTCCATCGTATCGTCTTTCATCAAGCCGGAATGGGTCGTCAACATCAAGGAAACGGGGCAGATCCTGCTGGTCGATTACTCCGACATCAAGAACCTGAAGACCACCACCATCGATTCCGCCAAGTTCCTGCATGACGGTGGCTGGGACGCGTCCAAGCGTTACTTCCTGGTGGCGGCCAATGCCTCCAACAAGATTGCCGCGGTCGACACCAAGACCGGCAAGCTGGCGGCGCTGATCGATACCGCCAAGATCCCGCACCCGGGTCGCGGCGCCAACTTCACCCATCCGAAGTTCGGCCCCGTCTGGGCGACCGGGCACCTTGGAGCCGATGTCGTGACGCTGATCAGCACGCCGTCCGACGAGAAGAAGAATGCCCAGTACAAGCAGAACAACTGGAAGGTCGTCCAGGAAGTCAAGCACGTTCCGGGCAACCTGTTCGTCAAGACCCATCCGAAGTCCAAGCACCTGTGGGCCGATTCGCCGCAGAATCCCGACAAGACCCTGGCCGAATCCGTTGCCGTGTGGGACATGGCCGACCTGTCCAAGCCTAAGGCCGTGATCAACGTCGCCAAGGATTCCGGTCTGCCGGAAACCAAGGCCACGAAGCGCGCAGTGCACCCGGAATACTCGGCTGACGGCAAGGAAGTCTGGATCTCCCTGTGGGGCGGCAAGACCGACCAGTCGGCCATCGTTGTTTATGACGATGCAACGCTGAAGGTCAAGAAGGTGATCACCGATCCGAAGATGATCACCCCGACCGGCAAGTTCAACGTCTACAACACGCAGCACGACATCTACTGATTTGGCGCTAGCCTGATTCTGTAATGAAAACGGGGGCGCAAGCCCCCGTCTCGTATGTAAAACGGAGATAACGATGAACCATAAATTGACCTCGCTGTTTGTAACAGCGGCCCTGATGACGCTCGGTTCGCAGCTTGCCCTGGCAGCGCCCGACTGGAGCAAGGCGCCGACGAAAAACATTCCTGTCATTCATACTGGTGTTGCACCGATCGAATGGGTACAGAGCCGTGACCATAGCGGCGCGAGCGGCTTGAAGAAGGGCGAGACCTGTGCCGGTTGCCACAACGATGGCGGCAAGCTGGATATCGACCTCAAGCGTCTGGCGAACAAGGAACTGGAGCCGAAGGGTGCGCCGAAGACGATGACCTTTCCGGTGGGAGTTCAGTCGGCCTATGACGCCAACAATCTGTATGTGCGTCTGACCTTCAAGGCGCCCGCCGGTGGTTTCGACAAGTCCGACAAGGACAATGAAGTCAAGGCCACGGTGATGTTCCCGAACGACAAGGTGCCGCTGGCCGAGCAGGCCGGTTGCTGGGGCGCCTGCCACAAGGACGCACGCACCATGCCGGGCGCCGACGACAAGAAGAGCAAGTATGCGACGCCGGGTGCGATGGATCTGATGCAGTGGGCGAGCGGCGGCAAGGTGGTCGATGGCACGGTTACCGACAAGCGCAACATGGAAGGCGGCAAGGCGGGCGTGACGGCGGAAGGCAGCAAATCCGGCGATACCTATACCGTGACCTTCACCCGCAAGCTGGCTGGTGGCGTCAATCTTGCGCCAGGCAAGGCGGTACCATTCGGCGTGGCCATCCACGCCGACCATGCCGGCGGCCGTTTCCATCACGTTTCGTTCAACCATACTATCGGTCTCGGTGCGGATGGCGATGTGAAGGCTGCGAAGCAGTAAGCGCGATGACTGTCCGGAGTTCATGATGTTCGCCGGATCGAGGCAATTGAAGTGGGCGCCGGCTATGCTGGCGCTCGTTTCATTTGCCGCCCTGGCCGGGCAAACGGTCGAGGTCGGTATCGAGAAATACCTGTTTACGCCGCCGGAAATCAGTATTCGGGTGGGAGATACGGTGAAATGGGTCAACCGCGAAAAGCGGACCAGTCACTCAGTGGTGTTTCCGCAGGAAGGCGGGCGCGAGTCGGAGCGCATGTTCCCTGACGAAAGCTGGGAGCGCCAGTTTACGCAGCCGGGCCGTTATCCTTACACTTGTGGGCCGCATCCGGAAATGAAAGGCTTGATCATTGTTGGCGAGTAGGCTGGTTTTTGCCCTGTTTTCGTTGTCGACCGTGACCGTAGGGAATGCAGAGCCCGCAATGGCCGCCGAGCCCGATGCGGCCCGGCAGATGGAACTGGTGCGCCTGGTTCGCCAGGATTGCGGCTCGTGCCACGGGATGACGCTGCAAGGCGGCCTCGGACCGGCGCTGCTTCCGGACAGCCTGCACGACAAGCCGGCCGAAGGGCTGGTGGCAACGATCTATTACGGCCGTCCCGGCACGCCGATGCCGCCGTGGAAGCAGTTCATGTCGGAAGCTGAAGCCGGCTGGATCGTGCAAAAATTGATGAGCGGTTTCCCGAACTGAGGGTGCGATGCGTTTAATTCTGAGTTTCCTGTTTGCCCTGTTGCTGACTGCCTGCGCCGGCCCGCAAGTGCGCGGTACCGGTGACCTCGGGCTGGTCATCGAGCGTGCCAGCGGCCAGGTCACGCTGGTCGATACCAGCACGCGCCAGCCCTATGCGCGCATCGGCGGCCTCGGCGATCTTTCGCACGCTTCCGCCGTCTATTCGCGCGACGGCCGCTACGCCTTCGTCTTCGGCCGCGATGGCGGGCTAACCAAGATCGACATGCTGGAGGCCAGGATCGTCAAGCGCGTCATGCAGTCGGGCAATGCCATCGGCGGTTCGATCTCGCAGGATGGAAAGATCGTCGTCGCCCAGAATTACACGCCGGGCGGCATCAAGGCTTTCGATGCCGCAACCCTCGAACTGCTCTCCGAAGTGCCGGCCGAATATGCGCCGGGCAAGTTCTCCAAGGTCGTCGGCCTCGCCGATTCGTCCGGCAACAAGTTCGCCTACGCGCTGTTCGAGGGCGGTGAAATCCGGGTGACCGACTTCAGCAATCCAAAGCAGCCGACGACGCAGCGCTTCCCGGCCGGCCTTCAGCCCTACGACGGCCTGGTGACGCCCGATGGTCGCTACTTCCTGGCCGGCCTGTTCGGCGAGGACGGCGTGGCGATGCTCGACCTCTGGCAGTTGGAGAAGGGTGCGCGCAAGATTCTCGAAAACTATGGGCGCGGCCAGGAGAAGCTGCCGGTGTTCAAGATGCCGCACCTGCGCGGCTGGTCGGTGGCGCAGGGCAAGGCCTACCTGCCGGCGATCGGCCGCCACGAAGTGCTGGTTGTCGACGTCGCGACCTGGAAGGAAGTCGGCCGCATTCCGGTGCGCGGCCAGCCGGTCTTCGTCATGGCGCGACCGGACGGGCGCCAGGTCTGGGTCAATTTCGCCTTCCCCGACAACGGCAAGATAGACGTCATCGACACCCTGGCCGGCAAGGTTGTCCATGCCTTCGAGCCGGGCAAGGGCATCCTGCACATGGAATTCACGCCGCGCGGCGAAAACGTCTGGCTCTCGGCGCGCGACGACAACAAGGTGCTGATTTACGACACCACGACCTTCACCCGGGTCGGCGAGATCGCCGCCGACAACCCCTCCGGCATTTTCTTCACCACGCGCGCCGCGCGCATCGGCTTCTGAAGATGGACGACGCCCTCGAGTTCCGCCTGCTCAACGAGTTCCAGCGCGATTTTCCGCTCTGTCCGGCGCCCTTCGCCGAGCTGGCGGCGCGTCTCGGGGTCGGCGAAAAGGTGGTGCTGAGCGGCCTCGAAAAGCTGCGTCGCGAGGGCAAGATTTCGCGCGTCGGCGCCGTCTTCGCGCCCAAGCGCATCGGCGCCTCGACGCTGGCGGCGATGGCGGTGCCGACGGAGCAACTGGCCGCTGTCGCGGCTGCGGTCAACCGCTTTCCCGAGGTCAATCACAACTACGAACGCGAGCACCGCTACAACTTGTGGTTCGTCGTCACCGCCGCCAGCGAAGGCCGCCTGCAGGCGACGCTGGGGGCGATCGAGAAGGCGGCCGGCCATCCCCTGCTGGCCCTGCCGCTGCTCGAGGAGTTCCACATCGACCTCGGCTTTCCGCTGCAGGGCGAAGCGCGCAAGAGTGTTGCCGTCACCCGCGTGGTTCAGTCACACGCGCCGATCGGCGAATCCGCGCGCCGTCTGGTGTCGGTGCTGCAGGAGGGCCTGCCGCTGTTCCTGCGCCCCTTCGCGCTGATCGCCGAGCGTATCGGCGTTTCGGAAAACGAAGTGATGAAGCGCATCGGCAACTGGCTCGACGAAGATCGGAAG
>JBFZCS010000151.1:0-9222 GCA_041307825.1 Azonexaceae bacterium | reverse complement strand
GCTTGCGAAGCGTAGCACCGACCTGAAAAACGTGTGGCCCTTCAAATATATTAGAAATCTCTAACATACAGCCAAGAACACCGTCAAGACAGAATAGTCGGGTTTTGGAAAAAAAACTTGTCCAATCGATATTTCTACTGCACTATTTAACCCACAACGCAGGCGGGGGCTTTGCCGCGTACCAAAAAAGAAGAGGCTTAGGGGGAGAGGTTTGGCCATGCGGCATTGTTTGTTTTCGGTCACCGGGGATACGGTCGCCGGCCGCATTCAGGCGTTACCCCTCTACAGTCGTTTCTCCATTGCCTGTTCAGGCCATAGCGAAAGGACTTGAAGGATGTCTGAGAACAACGAAGTGAAAGACGAAGCGAAAGAATATCCGCCCAAGCGGGGGTTTTTCAGCCGCCTGCTCAACCCGCCCAGGTGCTCGATGCTGCAGATGATCGTCATCGGCGTTTTCGGCGGCATTATCATCTGGGGCGGCCTCAACATGGGCATGGAATACACGAACCGCTCAGAGTTCTGCATGTCCTGCCACGAAATGACCATTCCCTTCGAGGAACTCAAGAAGACCGTCCATTACAAGAACCGCAGCGGCACCACCGTGCAGTGCGCCGATTGCCACGTCGCCAGCAGCAAGACGCCGACCGACTACATGTTCAAATCGTTCCAGAAGATTATGGCGGCGCGCGATGTCATCGGCCACATCAAGGGTACGGTCGACACCCCGGAAAAGTTCGAGGCCTATCGCCTGACGATGGCCGAGCGCGTCTGGGATCGCATGATCGAGCGCGACTCGAAGGAGTGCCGCAACTGCCACAAATTCGAAACCATGGATCCCGAAAAACAGAAGGATCGCTCGGTCGTCAAGCACGAGGGCGCCATCGAGGACGGCAAGACCTGCATCGAATGCCACAAGGGCATCGCGCACAAGCCGGTACACAATCAGGCCGGAGGCGAGGCCGGGGCGGCCAAGTCCGAAGGCTGAGCAAGTTGAATCTTTGTCAATAAATAAACGAACAGGAGCAAATTCATGAACAAAATCGCTGTTGCAGTCATGGGCATCTTTGTCGCTGGCGGTGCCTTTGCCGCGCCACCCGACTGGAGCAAGGTGCCCGAGCGCAAGGTCAAGCTGTTTTACCCTGGCCAGTCGAGCCTCGAATGGGTGATGAGCAAGGCCGACCATTCGGCCGTGCCTGACATCGTCGACAAGAAGCGCCCCTGCGCGAAGTGCCACGAAGGCGATGCCAACGAGATCGGCGACAAGATCGTCGGCGGCAAGCCGGTCGGCAGCTCAAAAGTCTCGCTGGAGCCGAAGCCGCCCGCCGGCAAGGTGGGCTGGATTCCCGTCAGCTTCAAGGCCGCGCACGATGGCGAGAAGATCTACTTCCGCTTCGAGTGGGTGCCCCCGAAGAACGGCGACGTCAAGATGGACAAGAAGAATGAAGTCAAGCTGGCCATGATGTTCGACGGCGGCGGCACGGTCGAGGGCGCCGATCTGAACGGTTGCTGGGCTACCTGCCACAGCGACCTGCGCGGAATGAAGGATGCCAAGGACGACAAGAAGACGAAGTACATCAAGGGCGCCGATCTCGCCGGCGGCAAGTTCATGGACCTGATCCAGTATCGCAGCGGCAAGGGCGAGAAGCCGGTTGATGGCCACGTCGCCGACAAGCGCGTCATGGAAGGCGGCAAGGCGCTGGTCAAGGCCGATGGCGTCAAGGAAGGCAACAAATGGGTCGTCACCTTCGAGCGCAGCCTCGCCGGCGGCGCCCCGGGTGACCACGCCATCAAGGCCGACAAGGTCTACAACTTCGGCTTCGCGATTCACGAAGACTACTCCGAAGCACGCTACCATTACGTCTCGCTCGGCTACCAGTTCGGCCTCGACAAGACTGTTGACGGCGTGAAGAGCTATTACAACATCACCAAGCAATAACAGTGAAAACAATATCCGGTAGATCAATTCATCATCAGGAGGAAACAACGATGAAACAGCGATGGAGCATGCGGGTTCTTGCAGCGGGCGCCCTGTCACTGTCGGCGACGGCTTTTGCCGCCGCGCCGACGCCCGAAATGATTTCGTTCGCCTGCGCCGGCTGTCACGGCACCAGCGGCGGCAGCGCCGGCCTGACCATGCCGAGCCTGGCCAGCCAGTCGAAGACGGCAATCGTCGACGCCATGAAGAAATTCAAGAGCGGCGAACGCCCCTCCACCGTCATGGGTCGCCTGGCAAAGGGCTATTCCGACGCTGACATTGAAAAGATGGCGGAATTCTTCTCGAAGCAGAAGTTTCATCCCACGCAGCAGGTAGTCGATGCCGCCAAGGTCAAGCGGGGCGCCGATCTGCAGGAAGCCAACTGTTCGCGCTGCCACCTCGAAGACGGCAAGGAAGGCAAGGATGACACGCCGGTAATGGCCAGTCAGTGGCTGGCCTACATGCAGATGCAGATGGCGCTCTATCAGTCCGGCGCCCGCAAGATGCCGGAAAAGATGGCCGAGAAGGTCAAGCCGCTGTCCAAGGAAGATATCGAAGCGCTGCTCCATTTCTACGCCAGCGTCAAATAAGGGGAAAACAACATGACATTGGATCGCAGAAGTTTTATCAAGGTTTTGGGCAGTGCTTCCGGCCTGGCTCTCGCTGGCTGCGCCGCTCAGGGTCCCGTCGGCTCGACCACGGAAATCATGCCCAAGGGTGCTACCCGCCGCGTCGTCGTTGTCGGCGGTGGCTTTGGCGGTGCGATTGCCGCCAAATATATACGCATGCTCGACAAGTCGATCGAAGTGGTGCTGGTAGAACAAAACCGGCAGTTCATTTCCTGCCCGTTCAGCAACTTCTATATTGCCGGCCTGATGAACGACATGTCGACGCTGACCATCGGCTACGACAAACTGGCGGCCAATCACGGCATCAAGATGGTCTACGGCCTCGCCACTGCCATCGACCCGGCTGCCAAAAAGGTGGTAACCACCGAAGGCACGCTGAGCTATGACCGCCTGATCGTCTCTCCAGGCATCGATTTCCGTAACGAGGAAGTCGAGGGTTACACCGCCGACTCCGCGAACACCATTCCGCACGCCTGGAAGGCCGGTGCGCAATCGACGCTGTTGCGCAATCAGTTGCAGGCCATGCCCGATGGCGGCAAGGTCATCATCAGCATGCCGCTGGTCCCGTATCGCTGCCCGCCCGGCCCCTACGAGCGCTCCAGCCTGATCGCCAACTACCTGAAGAAGCACAAGCCCAAGTCGAAGATCATCCTGCTCGACGCCAACGCCGACGTGGTCGCCAAGAAGCCGCTATTCATGAAGGCCTGGAACACCTATTACAAGGGCATCTTCGAGTACATCCCCGGCAAGAAGGTGACTGCAGTCGACGTCGCTAACCGGACCCTGCTCGTCGAAGGCATCGAGGAGTTCAAGGGCGACGTGGTCAACTTCATCCCGCCGCAGCGGGCTGCCGCCATCGCCGCCAAGGCTGGCCTGGTGGGTGCGGACAAGAAGTGGTGTCCGGTCAATGTCACCACCTTCGAATCGACGCTGCAGAAGAACGTCCATGTCATCGGCGACTCCTCGGAAGCCGGCGCCATGCCGAAATCAGGCTACTCCGCCAACTCGCAGGCCAAGGTCTGCGCCATCAACGTCGTTGCCTTGATGAACGGCAAGGAGTTGACCGACCTGTCGGGCATCAACGTCTGCTACAGCGCGATTTCCGACCACGAGTCGATCAGCGTTGCCGGCGTCTATACCGTCAAGGAAGGCAAGATCATCGGGGTGCCCAACTCGGGCGGCATTTCCCCGGTAGATTTCTCGATGACCAAGGCAGAACACGCCTACGGCGAAAGCTGGCTCCGGAACATCCTCACCGAGATGTCGACCTGATCGACAGGCAGGCAACGAACACGGACCCCGCTGCGGCGGGGTTTGTTTTCTGGAATGCCGGTGATGCCCGCCAGTAACATCGCGCGGAAGCAAGAACAAGACATCAGCAGCTCAACTCACAACCAACCCGGAGAAACAAGATAATGCGGGCACTCAAATCGATACTGGCGATCATCGGCGCCGTCGCAATCACCCTCGCCGCCGTCGGCTATGTCAAATACAAGCAGTTCATGAGCGAACTCGACCCGGAGGCCGGGCGTGTCTTCGCCGAAATGTACGAAAAATTCGAGCCCTCGAAGGACTGGGCGAACGCCATGATGTGGTCGTTTCCGGTGGCCAAGGGCATCAGCCCCGAGGACGTCAAGCGCTCGCTGAACAGCCTGGCCTACGAGCGCAACCTGTTCTTCGCCGGCGAGGCGCCCTTCTACAAGCAGGCCGAGGCCGCCACCGGCAAACCGTATCGCTACACGAATTTCATGAGCTTCTGCGATGTTCGGGTCGGCATGATGATGATCGACTATAACGACAAGTACTCCGCGTACATGCCGTGCCGCATCGCCATCGTCGAAGACAAAACCGGCCAGGTCTGGCTCCATTCGATGAATCTCGACCTGATGATCTACGGCGGGAAGCCTCTGCCGCCGGAAATGAAAGAGCAGGCGCTCAAAGTGCGCAACACGCTTTACGGGATCATGAAGGCCGCCGCCGACGGCGACTTCTGACCACCCGCGCCCTTCGCGCAACGCAAGCGTGGCGCGACGGGCGGTTAACGAAAAGCTGGAGCTACTGCATCAGCCTGGCCAGCATGGTGCCATCGGCCGGAACCAGCGCATGCGTGGCAGGCGTTACATGGACCGTCGCCTTGCCCGCCAGCGGCGGTACGTTGTTGAGATCCTGGCTGAATCCCGGCACCAGGAGATCGCCGAGACCGAACGACGCGGCCCGGACGAGCGCCACATACTGGATGGGCGGATGCGGTTGCGTGTTGAGCCAGTACAGCGCACTGCCGGGCACGGCCGGCGACAAGTCGAGCAGTACCGGCCACGAATCCTTGACGGCATAGTAGTCGCGACCCCCGAAAATATCCTTGACGAAGCCGACCGGGCCGCCTTCATGCGTGGCGTCGAGCGCCTGCAGCGCGCGCTCGGTACCCAGATGCGGCGAGGCGATGGTGATCAGGCGGGTAACGCCCGATGCCTGATCGCGTACCAGCGCCATGCGCGCCACCACACCACCGGCCGAATGGCCGACCAGCGTGATCGACTCCTTGCCATGGCGCGCCCTGAGCGCACGCAGGGCGGCGAGCAGCATGTCGGACTGCACCATCAGCGGCGCGGTGGAGGGCAGTTCGATGCTGTAGGTCACTTTCGCCGCGCCCGGTGCGGGGGGTGGCAACAGCATGACGCCGTTGCGCGGGAAAATGACGCCGGCGCTTTGCCAGCCTTTGTCAGCCAGAACCGCATTGACGCCACTGAACTCCCAGGAGCCGGCATTACCCAGATAGCCGTGCACGAGCAGCGCCACATCGGCGCGCGCGCCCTGCGTCAGTCCGGCAAACAACACACAGAAAACAAGCAGCAACTTGCGCATGATAATTTCCTCCCTGGTAGATTAGCGTATTCTAATGCAAACCGCTGGTTTTGTGGACCGCGACGAGCGTCCGAAAAAGTCACTCAAGCGGCTGATTCATAACGACATCGAAAAATGTCTTCCGGTCAATCCCGGTGCCACCGAAGGTCGGTTACCATGCACCAACAAGCAGCAGGTTCCCGGCTTGCGCTGACATGAACAAGGCGCAACGGCCGGCCGGATGGCATACCAACCACGCAGAGGAGATGTCTCGATGAAACCGCTACTCACCACCGTTAGCGCACTGGCTCTGCTGGCAACAGCGGGCATCGCGCACGCCGCCGATCCGGATCTGGGGCGCAACCTTGCCGCCACCTGCGCCACCTGCCACGGCACCAATGGCCAGGCGGTTCAGGGCGCCGGCATGGAGGCACTGGCAGGCATGGACAAGGCGAAGGCCCTGCAGAAGCTGAGCGAATTCCGCAGCGGCGCCAAGCCGGCGTCGATCATGCACCAGATCGCGCAGGGGTTCACCGACGAGCAACTCGATCTGATGGCCGCCTTCTTCGCTGCGCAAAAATAAGGAGAACGAACATGATGCTCATGAAAAGGCGCGATTTCCTGAAGCTCGGCGCGGCAGCAGGGAGCATGGCTGCGCTCCATGGTTGCGCGGCCGGCGGCAACAAGGCCAGCGGTCATGTCGTCGTGGTCGGCGGCGGTTACGGCGGCGCGACGCTGGCCAAATATCTGCGCATGTGGAGCGCGGGCGGCGTTCAGGTGACGCTGATCGAGCGCAACCCGACCTTCGTCTCGTGCCCGATGTCCAACCTGGTCATTGGCGGGTTCAAGACCCTCGAATACATCACCGTCAGCTACGACAACCTGAAGACCAAGTGGCAGGTCCGCGTCATCCAGGATGAGGTCGTCGCGGTCGACGCCGCAAAACGCTCGATTTCCCTGGCCAAGGGTGGCAGCATGACCTATGACCGGCTGGTGTTGTCGCCGGGCGTCGATTTCATGTTCGACCAGATTCCCGGACTGATCGATGCCGCCGCCCAGTCAAGGATTCTCCATGCCTGGAAAGCCGGTCCGCAAACCGTTGCCTTGCGCAAACAACTGGAGGACATGAAGGATGGCGGAGTCTTCGCGATCTCGATTCCCAAGGCGCCGTTCCGCTGCCCGCCGGCGCCCTACGAGCGCGCCTGCCTGGTCGCCAGTTACTTCAAGCAGCGCAAACCGAAATCGAAGGTGATCATTCTCGATGCCAACGAGGAGGTGGCCTCGAAGAAAGGCTTGTTCACCAAGGCCTGGGCCGATCTCTACAGCGGCATCGTCGAATACCGCAACGAAAACGAAGTGAAGGATGTCGAGCCGGGCACCAATACCGCCATCACGGAATTCGACAAACTCAAGGCCGATGTCCTGAATGTGATTCCGCCGCAACGCGCTGGCGATATCGCAACGAAATCGGGCCTCAGGCTGATCAACAATCGCTGGGTGGATGTGAATTGGTTGACGATGGAGTCGACCAATACGCCGAATGTTCATGTTCTGGGCGATGCGGTTTTCCCGGCGCCGGTCATGCCGAAGTCGGGAAACATGGCGAACCAGCAGGGCAAGCTGGCGGCGGCGGCGATCCTCAACCTGTTGGCGGGCCAGCCGCCGAGCGCGACGCCGGTGCTGATGAACGCCTGCTACAGCTTCATGGATTCCGGGAGCGCCGCCCATATCAACTCGGTTCATAAATACGACGCAGCGACCAGGACCATGCAACCAGTCAAGGGGGCGGGCGGCGTATCGGTGGCACGCAATGAAATCGAAGCCAAGTTTGCGCTGGGCTGGGCGAAGAACATCTGGGCCGACATGCTGGCCTGAATCTACTCGCCCGAATCAGGAAAAGCCGCGTCAAGCGGCTTTTTTTCCGTCCGGCATCCCGTTCAATCGAGTGTTGCGATGTACTCGGCGACGGCATGCGCTTCCAGTTCGGTCAGCTTGGACGCCACGGTGTGCATCACCGCGTTGTCATTGGTGCGCTCACGCTTGTCGAACTGTTTCAGCTGATCCTCGATGTAGCGTGGGTGCTGGCCGGCCAGACGCGGCAGTTGCGGCGTGCCATGGCCTTTGGCGCCATGGCAGGTGGCGCAGCCCGGCAACCCGGAGAAGGAATTTCCGCGGTCGAAGATATAGCGTCCGACCGCAAGAATCTCCGTGTTCGCCGGCTTCTTCGCGACCGCCTTCTTTTTCTCGAAAAATTCGCCCAGCGCCTTCATCTCGACCGGCGTCAACTCTTCCGCCTGCGGTTTCATGGTCTCGCTCTTGCGCTTGCCGCTCTTGAAATCGGCAAGCTGGCGCGCCACATACTCGGCATGCTGGCCGGCAAGCCGCGGGAAGACCGGGCTGGCTGACTCGCCTTCCATGCCATGGCACATGAAACAGCGCCCGGAGACGATTGCCTCCGCGCGCGCCTGGTCCGCCTTGGCGTCCGCCTGCACCGGCATGCTGAACAGCGCGGCCACGGCGCCTGCCGCCGCCAGAATGGAATGCACGTAACGCAATTGGTCGCCCCCTTGTCGCAAACGATGGATCAGTGAATCGTTGCATGGTAGTTCGCTTGCCCGGCGATTTCAATAATGCCGCTACCTCACGGCTCGGCAATTTCAAAAAAGGTAGACGCGGCCCGGCAACGGCGCGAAGATTCGCTCTCCGGACACTGCCCAACCCGGAGCCCCGGAACAACCGACCCTCAGGAGACATCATGCGCCTGCCCTTCATTGCCCTCCTCGCTCTGCTTCCCGTCGTGGCCAACGCCGCGGACCCGTGGGGCAAAGTCGATCTGACTAACGCCAAGGCGCTTCACGACAAGGCTTGCACCAGTTGCCATGTCAGCAAATATGGCGGCGATGGCAGCAAGATATACACCCGTGACGGACGCAAGACTTCCAGCAAGCAGGAATTGCTGCAGCGCGTCGCGACCTGCAACGCCATGATCAACTCGGGCTTTTTCCCGGAAGAGGAAGGCGCGGTCGCCGCGTGGCTGAACCAGCAGTACTACCACTTCAAAAACTGACATGCCGGGGCGTGCTTGCAGTTTGTCGCGCAACGTCCGGCGCTGTGTCATTCCGGCGCTGCTGGCGCTCTCCGCCTTCGCCGCGGCTGCCGGCAACGATCTGCCGGTAGCGGTCAACCTGCGCGCCGAGGCCGCCGAGGCCAAACGCGCCGGCGGCCCGCTGATCGTGATATTCAGTCGCGCTGAATGCCGGTATTGCGAGACGGTCAAGCGCGATTACCTGAAACCACTGGAAAAAAGCCCCAACTTTCAGGGCGTGATGATCCGCCAGGTCAATCAGGACAGCGACGCGGCGCTGACCGATTTCCGCGGCAAGAAAACCACCCAGGCCAGTTTCGCCAGCGCGGAAAAAATCAATCTGGTGCCGGTCGTCGCTTTCTATGGGCCGAATGGCAAGGCACTGGCCAACCCGCTCGTTGGCGCCGGACTGCCGGATTTTTACCAAAGCTACCTGGAAGACGCGATCGCGAAATCGACGGCTGCCCTCAAGGCGCGTTGAAGCAGCGGAAAACCAGTGGTTTCGGCCGGTCGACCGCAGCACGATGCCAGGAATCGTGGTGCACGCCAATCACCTGAGCACCAGCGCCAGGGCCAGCGGCAGAAAAATCAGCGCGGCCAGATTGCCGATCAGCACGATCGACGCCACGCGCTCCGGCTCCTGCCGGTAGCGCTCGGCAAACAGGAAGTTCAGCACCGCCGGCGGCAAGGCG
>JBFZCS010000150.1:0-5569 GCA_041307825.1 Azonexaceae bacterium | reverse complement strand
CTCGCCTGAAGTACGAGCCACCTTACCAGTAACGCACCTTGCCGGTGTCCAGATGCACGAACTTGTCACGCGGATAGAAGCCGACGCCGCCGAGACTTAGCGATGTCGCCGCATCGCGCAGATCGGAGAGCGTCACGCCGGGAATGCGGATATCGATGGCTTTGCCCTGCATGTGCAGGCTGTTGCGGGCGACGCCGCCGCCGCGACCGTTGCGCAATTTCGTATTGGTGGTCGTGCAGCGGTATCCGGAAATGACGTGGAAGGGCTGGTCGCTGCCGAGTTCCTGGCGGGTCCGGAACAGCAGGTCGAGCAGTTGCGGATCGATCTTGCCGATCTCGCCCGAGTAATGGTCACGTAAAAAGCGGTTCACCGTGTTGAGCGCATCGGGAACATAGTGGTTGCCGACGGCGAAAACGATCGAGATCCGTTCGCCGGTATGGGTGTGATCGAATTCCAGGCTGCGCGCGTCGGGTAGCGAGGCGAGCGCGGGTTTGGCGAGCGGCAGTACGGCGCCGGCGACGGCCATCCGGGCGGCATGGCTGAGAAAGAGGCGGCGCGAGTGTTTTATCGAGTTTGGCATTGCTGGTCAATGAATAGGCTAATTTGTTGATTCTGCGCCAATTTTGCCCTGATTGAAAGCCTGGAGATTGCGCGAGCGCTGGCGCAGGGCATTGTCGAGAATCCTGTCCTGCCCGTAGATGTCGGGGAAGAAATAAACCCTTCCATCCCTGATGGCAGCGGTGGAGTAGGCAATGACTACGGGGATAGGTTCCTGCAGTTGAAGGGTGGCGGAGCGGCCCTTGGTCATCGCCTGAACGATGCGTTCCTCGGTCCACTCCGGGTCGTCGGCGAGGACGAATTTCGCCAGTTCCAGCGGTTCCTCGACACGAATGCAGCCGTGGCTGAAATCGCGGCGGTCGCGCTTGAAGAGTTGCGGGGTTGGCGTGTGGTGGAGATAGATGTTGTCGCGGTTGGGGAAGACGAACTTGATGTCGCCGAGGGCGTTCCTGGCGCTCGGCCGCTGGCGGATGCGCATCTGGCCGCGCTGGACGGCGTCGAGATGCGCCTCGGAGAAGCTGCTGATGGCGCGACCATCGCTGCCGATGAATTCGAAGCCTTGCTGGTCGAAATAGGCCGGGTCGCGCCGCAGCTTGGGCAGGGTTTCGCCGCGGGCGATCGAGGGCGGTACATTCCAGTACGGGCTGAATTCGACGTACTGCATTTCGGCCGCGAAGATCGGCGTGCGGGTCTTGCGGGCATTGCCGACGATGATGTTCATTGCGGTCTTCATCTCGAACTTGCCGTCGCGTACTTCGTAAGCGCGCAGCCTGAATTCCGGAACATTGACGACGATGGCGCGCGCCGCTGGCGGCAGCGGCGTCCACCGTAGCCGTTCCATCGCCAGTTCAAGCTGCCGGACGCGCGCTTCCGGAGTCACGTCGAGTTGCTCGAGGGTTCCCTTGCCGAGCACGCCGTCCGCCGTCAGGCCGTGCCGTTCCTGAAACGACCTGACGCCATCGACCAACTTGCCTTCATAGCTTGATGGCGGCGCGCCATTGGCAGGCAGGTCGCCGATCAGGCGCAGGCGCTCACTCAACGCCGCAAGGCCGGCATAGGTTTGCCCCGGCGCCAGCTTGCCGCCGGCGGGCGGCGGCAAAACCTTGTACCAGGCCGGATTGCCCGCCAGTCCTCGATAGCGGGCGAGCGCTTCCTGCAGTTCGAGATATTGCGCCAGCGGCGGCGCTGCCCGGCGCGCTGCTTCGGCGAGGCGGTCACTGGCGATTGCTATCAGCAGCAGGGCCTCGGGGTCGAAGCCCGGTGAAGAGGTGGGCGTGTAATTCTCGGCAAGCCGTTGCGGATCGACGCGGCCGCCGTGCACATCGGCCAGATAGCGCACCATTGCCGACGTCAGCGCCAGATCGATTTGCGCGATGCGCTGTTCGGGAAGAAGCGGGCCGGATGTCGCGCTGTCGATCGCTATTCGCAGGTGTTCGGCGCCATAATCGTTCGCATCCAGGCCATCATCGGCGGCGCTCGTCAGCAAGCCGACTGCCTGATGGGCCGTGGCGGTCGGGCGCCCGGCGCTGAACCAGCGGAGCGTATCGGCGAGCGCCGGCGGCAGGCTGGCGATGGTCAAGCCGACGGTCAGGCAAATCATTGCGAACTGCCGCTTGCCGATGCCTCGGCGGGATGTTGCGACAAGTGGCGGCGATTTTCGTGACATGGCGTTTCGCGAAGTTCGTTCGATCCACATTATGTACCATTGCAACGTGGTTCGAACTGCGTGCACTGTCAGGCTTCGACGCCAGGTCGTATGATGGGAACCTTATTTCAGATGATCACCCATCGATCGTGTCCCGGAAAAACATCCTCCCCGGTTCGCCAATTTTCGCGCGGCTGGTAATGATCGCATCGTGCCGCCCTGCGATATCGGGGGTGGGCCGGTGATATCGGCGGGTTCGCTGACGGTCCGGGCAACGTTGACCAACGGCCGTCTGGGCAATCTCGATGTCGATCTGCGGCGTCCGGAGGTGACGCAGATCTTTCACGGCCGGGCGCCGGAAGCAGTGGTCAAGACGGTGCCCTGCCTGTACACGATCTGCGCGCATGCCCAGAAGGCGGCTGCGCAGGCGGCGCTGGCCGTGGCGGCGGACGACGAACGCCCGGCGACGGACGATACCGGTTTGTGGGTCGAGTTGCTGCATGAAAATCTCTGGCGGCTGTTGCTTGACTGGCCGCCGGCGCTGGGTTTGCCGCCGGAGAAAGAAGCCTTCATTGCCTGGCGCGCGACGCGGCTTGGTGGAATTTGCGCCGATGAAACGAAGGGGTTGCTGACAAATACCTTGTCCGGTCTGGCTGAAAAATGCCTCGCGAAACTGGTCGACCGCATCCCTGAGGAAGCGCCCCTCGGGTGCGACAGGCAGGTTCATGCAACTGGTACCCCGCACCCGCTGACCCCGGGTGAATGGCTCGCCGGCTGGCAGGAGGCCGACGCGGCGCAGCCGGCGCCGATTGCGCCGACATCGATCCGGGCGGCCTATCAGGGGCGGGTTGCCGAAGTTGAGCGCGCTGCTGCGGCGCTGGCGGCCGGCGCGCCCTACCCGATCGCCGTTGCCGGCGGTAACGGATGGGGCGTGGCGCAGATGGCCACGGCGCGTGGCGTGTTGACTCACGCGGTACAGCTTGCCGCGGGCAAGGTGGTCAACTATCGGGTCTGGGCGCCAACCGATGCCTTCTTTGCCGATGCCGTCGCCTTGTCCGGGCTGCTCGACGACCGGCGGTTCGCTTCACCGGATGAGGCGCGGCGGACGCTCGACCAGGCGATCCTTGCCCTCGACCCCTGCGTGCCCTATGCGCTGGAGCTGAACGATGCATGAAATGTCGCTCGCCGAGGGCGTCTTGCAGCTCGTCGAAGAAACGGCGATGCGCGAAAAGGCGCAACGGGTTAAGCTGGTGGTGCTGGAAATCGGCTGTTTGTCGTCGGTCGAACCGGAGGCGATGAGGTTCTGTTTCGAGGCGGTGATGAGTGGCGGTATCGCCCAGGGCGCGGCGCTGGAAATCGTTGTCGTGCCCGGTGAGGGTTGGTGCATGGCCTGCGGCGAGTCGGTGCCCATGGCCGAGTCGTATGCCGCCTGTCCGCGTTGTGGCGGTTATCAGCTGCGGCCGACGGGCGGCACCGGGATGCGGGTCCGGGAAATCGAGATCGAATAGGAGAAGGCAGCATGTGCACAGTTTGCGGTTGCGGCGCGGGTGAAGTGAAGATCGAGGGCGGGGCGGCGGAGGGTTCGCACGAACACACGCATGTTCATGAGGATGGCACGGTGCATCACCACGCCCATGGCCACGATCACGCTCATGCGCACGCCCACGAAGGCGGGGAGGCGCTGGCCAGCGTCCATGCGCACAGCCATCACCATGCCGATGGCAGCGAGCACAGTCATGCCCATATTCATCAGGGCGAGCATGCCCATCAACACGGCCAAGAAGGCCACCACCACGAACATGGCGTCGCCGGCGATCTGGATTACGGCGCCGGCCCGGCCCGCGCCCATGCGCCGGGCATGAGCCAGTCGCGCATGGTGCAGATCGAGCAGGACATCCTCGCCAAGAACAACACCTATGCCGCAGCCAACCGCCAGTGGTTCGACGAGCGGGGAATCCTGGCGCTCAACCTCGTGTCGAGCCCCGGTTCGGGCAAGACCGCGCTCCTGGTCAGGACCATCGAATTGCTGAAGGGGAAAATCGCGATCAGCGTCGTCGAGGGCGACCAGCAGACCTCCAACGATGCCGAGCGCATCCGGGCGACCGGCGTGGCGGCGCTGCAGATCAATACCGGCAAGGGCTGCCACCTCGACGGCCATATGATTGGCCACGCGCTGGAGCGCCTGCAGCCGGCCGACGCGTCGCTGTTCCTGATCGAGAACGTCGGCAATCTCGTCTGCCCGGCCGCCTTCGATCTCGGCGAACAGCACAAGGTCGCCATCCTGTCGGTCACCGAGGGCGAGGACAAACCGCTCAAGTACCCGGACATGTTCCGCGCCGCCGACGTCATGCTGCTCAACAAGTGCGACCTGCTGCCCCATCTCGAATTCGATGCCGATCTGGCGGAAGCCAACGCGCGGCGGATCAATCCGGACCTGACCATCTTTCGCGTTTCGGCAACCAGCGGCGAGGGACTCGCGGCCTGGGTGTCGTGGATCGAGGCGGGCCTGGAAGCGCAGCGCAGCAAGCATGCGGAAACGGTCGATGCGCTGCGGCGGCGGGTGGCGGAACTGGAGCGTCAACTGGAGCACACCCGGACCGTAAAATGAATGGCTGGCGGATAATCGTTCGCGGCCTGGTCCAGGGCGTCGGCTTTCGCCCTTACGTCTGGCGGCTGGCCAGCGAGCTGGGTTTGCGCGGCTGGGTCCGCAACGACGGGGCCGGCGTGACGATCGCGGTCGACGGCCCGCAGGTGCCTGAATTCCTGAACCGCCTGGCGAACGAGGCGCCGCGCCTGGCGCGCATTGACCATGTCGAAACCGTCGCTGCCGAGGTGGCGGGTGAAGGCTTTGTCATACTCGACAGCGTGGCCGGTGAAGTGAACACCGCGATCGGTCCCGATGCGGCGATCTGTCCGGACTGCATCGCCGACATCTGCGATCCACACAATCGCCGCTGGCGTTACGCGTTCACTACCTGCACGCATTGCGGGCCGCGCTATACGGTCAGCCGGCGCATTCCCTACGACCGTGCGCAGACCAGCCTCGCCGGGTTCCCGCTCTGTCCGGCCTGCAGCACGGAATACACTGCACCGGTCGACCGGCGATTTCATGCCGAAACCACCTGCTGTCCGGAATGCGGCCCGCAACTGGGCCTGCTCGACGCGGGCGGCTGCCCGATGGCGGGAGACCCGATTGCGGAAACGCTGCGTCTGCTGCGCAGCGGAAGGGTCGTCGCGATCAAGGGGCTGGGCGGTTTCCACCTTGCCTGCGACGCACGTAATGCGAGCGCCGTCGCCGAGTTGCGCCAGCGCAAGCAGCGCGAGGAAAAGCCGTTTGCCGTCATGGGGCTGAATGCCGCGTCGTTC
>JBFZCS010000149.1:0-2674 GCA_041307825.1 Azonexaceae bacterium | reverse complement strand
GATCCGGTCGAATACGATCTGCCGGGGATCGGGCAGATTCCGGTCAACGCCAGGATCGACCTGACTTTCGCGCGCGCGCTGCGTTCGATTCTTCGCCAGGATCCGGACGTCGTCATGATCGGCGAGATCCGCGATCTCGAGACCGCGCAAATCGCCATTCAGGCCAGCTTGACCGGCCACCTCGTGCTGGCGACCCTGCATACCAATGATGCTGTTGCCGCGGTGACGCGCCTGGTGGATATGGGGGTCGAGCGCTACCTGCTCGCCAGTTCATTGATCGGCGCCCTGTCGCAGCGGCTGGTGCGCTGCCTGTGTCCGGTGTGTCGCCAGGCGCAGCCAATTACGGATGCCGAGCGTGCGCTCCTCGCTGCCGGAGGAGGGGCAGCCGCCATTCACGACGCCGCGTTGCCGGATCGCTTATGGACGGCGCCCGGATGTCCGGCCTGTCGGGGTCTGGGATATCAGGAGCGCAAAGGGATCTATGAGCTGATGCCGGCCAGCGACGCGCTCAAGCAGGGAATTCACGAGGGCGCAGGCGAACAGGCGTTGCGCCGGATCGCGCGCTCTGCCGGCATGGGGTCGTTGCGCAGCGACGCCCTGCGCTATCTGGCGGCGGGCGAGACTTCGCTCGACGAAGTGCTGCGTGTGACGCACGATTAGCCGTATGGCGAGGGATGGAAGCTAGCGCATGGCGGCATTCGGTTATTTAGCCCTGGCCAGCGATGGAAGCGAGATTCGTGGCGTCATCGACGCCGATACGGCGCGCGCCGCGCGCTCGTCCCTGCGCGAACGCGGCCTGCATCCGATCGACGTAAATCCGCTGGGTGTTAACGCCGGGGCGGCGAGCGCCGGAAGAATCGTTCGCCGCTGGTTCGAGCGCCGCGCCATCGGCACCGCTGACCTGTCCTTGCTGACCCGCCAGTGGTCGAGCCTGCTGGGGGCGGGCCTGACCGCCGAACAATCGCTGGCGGCGCTGATCGACCAGGCGGAAACGACCGCTGTCCGGCATACCCTGGCGGGCGTGCGCGGAGAACTGACGGCGGGCTATTCGCTCCGCGCGGCACTGGATCGGCATGCGGCGAGCTTTCCGCCGGTTTATCGCGCCTCGGTCGCGGCAGGTGAAAAATCCGGGCAACTGCCGGCCGTCATGGACGAGCTTGCCGATTATCTCGACCGGCGCGATGCGCTGCGCCGCAAGACCATGCAGGCGCTGATCTATCCCGTGCTGGTCGCCGCGGTGGCGCTGGTGATCATCACGGCGCTGATGGTTTATGTCGTGCCGCAGGTGGTATCCGTGTTTCAGGGCGGAAAGCAGACCTTGCCCTGGCTGACCCGCGTACTGATCGCGATTTCCGCGATTCTTCGCGATTACGGATGGGTCATGGTAGCGGCGGCGGTCGCGGCCTTTTTCCTGGCACGCGCGGCGCTGCGCGAGGATGCGGTCCGCCACCGCTGGCATCGATGGTTGCTCGAACTGCCGCTGCTCGGCAGGCATTTGCGAACCCTTGAGTCGGCACGTTTTGCGAGTACGCTGGCGATGCTGGCCGGCAGCGGCGTGCCCCTGCTGGTGGCGCTCGAGGCGGGCAAGCAGGTCATCGGCCTGTTGCCCATGCGCGACGCCATCGATGCCGCGATCACGCGGGTTCGCGAAGGCGTGCCGTTGTCCCGCGCCCTGGCCGAAAGCCGCCGGTTTCCGGCGCTGCTGATTCACCTTGTGGCCAGCGGCGAACAGACCGGACGTCTCGACAGCATGCTGAAGCGCGCGGCGCTGCTGCAGGAAAGCGAACTCGAAAACCGGACCGCGGTATTGACCAGTCTGCTGGAACCGGCACTGTTGCTGAGCATGGGCGGTTTTGTGCTGCTCATCGTGTTGGCGGTCATGCAGCCTATCATTGAGATCAACCATCTATTCCGTTGAGGTGAAGTATTTTGAAAAAACGTCATTCCGGATTCACATTGATCGAAGTCATGATCGTGATCGTCATTCTTGGCGTTCTGGCGGCGCTGATCGTGCCGAAGGTGATGGGTCGCCCCGATGAAGCGCGGGCTGCCGCCGCCAGGCAGGATATCTTCACCATCATGCAGTCGCTCAAGCTGTACAAGCTCGACAATCGTCGTTATCCGACAACCGAACAGGGCCTGGCGGCGCTCGTGCAAAAACCCTCGCAGGCGCCGGTTCCGCAAAGCTGGAGTGCCGGGGGCTATCTCGAAAAGTTGCCCAACGACCCTTGGGGGCAGCCGTATCAGTATCTCAATCCCGGGCTGCATGGCGAAATCGATGTCATGAGCTTTGGCGCCGATGGCCAGCCCGGTGGCCAGGGCGCAGATGCCGACATCGGTAACTGGATGAATTGAAGCCCGTGCGCCCGGAGTCGCTCACGACACAGCGAAGTGTTCGCCGGAAATGCGCCAGATCGGCGGCCGGGCAGGGCTTTACCCTGATAGAAATGCTGATCGTGGTGGCCATCATCGGCATTACCCTGGTCATGATCCGGCTGGGCGGCGGCGTTCTCGACCGTGTCACCGGCAACGCGTCCGGGCCTGACGAAGTGCGCACGGCTTTGCAGCGGCTGGTTCGCTCGGTCGCCGGGGCAAGCGAGCGGGCGATGATTCGCGGTCGTCCGATTGCGCTCGATCTGAGCACCGGCAGATATCGATTCGTCGCCCTCGATGT
>JBFZCS010000148.1:0-10273 GCA_041307825.1 Azonexaceae bacterium | reverse complement strand
CGCGCAGACGGTCGCCGGCGTCAGCCTTGTTCTCCTCGCTGGCGCCAAGTTCCTTGCGCAGCCCTTCGATGCGGCTGCGCAGCTCGCCCAGATCGGCCTGTTTCTCGGCAATTTCCGGCGTCGCCGCCGGTGCCTTGCTCTTCGACGCCGCCGCATTGCCGGCGGGCAGCCACAGCAAAACGGCAGCGATGAACGCCGCCGTCAGGCGCTGCGCATGCACCCGATTGCTGAATTTCTGCCTATGTGACAATGGTTCCTGATGCCTTGAGTGCTGTGCCGCCGAGATTGACTCAGATTTTGTCTGCGAAACACCGAGCATTATTTTATAATGATACGTTTACTGACAACGAGGTTTTAATCTTGGACCAACCTTCCTTCAGCCTGATCGACAAGCAGGAGCATATCGAACTGGCGGCACGCTCGCTCAAGGCCATCGCCCATCCGTTACGCCTCAAGATTCTTTGCGTGATTGGCGAAGAGGAGGCCTGCGTGCAGCAGATCGTCGATGCCGTCGGCACGTCGCAGAGCAATATTTCGCAGCATCTGGCCATTCTCCGCGAAAAAGGGGTCCTGCAAACGCGCAAGGATGCCAATCGTGTCTTCTACCGCGTGACCGACCAGCGTACCCTGCAACTTGTCTCACTGATGCGCGACGTGTTCTGCAACGTGGGGGGCACCTGAGTGGTGCCGATGGATTTCATCAACCAGAACATCATGCTGATTGCCCTTGTGGTGACCAGCGGCGCCGTGCTGATCTGGCCGCTGTTCGCTGGGCCAGGCGCCAACGCGGTCAATCCGGGCGAGGCTACGCTCCTGATCAATCGCGAGGATGCGCATGTGATCGACGTGCGCGAAGCCGAGGAGTTTGCCCGCGGCCATCTGCCGGACGCCAGACACATCCCGCTTTCCAAGCTGTCCGAGCGCATCGGCGATATCGAGAAGTTCAAGGAAAAGCCGGTCATCGTCTGCTGCGCTTCCGGGATGCGCTCATCCAGGGCCTGCAGCCAGCTCGGGAAATTCGGTTTCACCAATGTGCATAACCTGGCCGGCGGCATCGATGCCTGGATCGGCGCGGGTTATCCGGTCAAGAAAGGAATGCGCAAATGAGTGCCAGCGTGCTGATGTACACCACGGCGGTCTGCCCCTATTGCATACGTGCCAAGCAATTGCTGAAGTCCCGCGGCGTGAATGAGATCGAGGAAGTCCGCATCGATCTCGATCCGCAGCGTCGCGATGAAATGATGCAGAAGACTCAACGCCGGACCGTTCCGCAAATCTTCATCGGCGAAACCCATGTCGGCGGCTGTGACGACCTGATCGCGATCGACAAGGCGGGCAAGCTCATGGCGCTGCTCGAAGGCGTCGCCTGAAAACGGATTCACCAACAGAAAGAGAATCATGGAACAAAACGCACAGCCGGTTTTCGGTATCGAAAAGCTCTACGTCAAGGATATTTCCGTCGAAGTGCCCAACGCCCCGGAAATCTTCCTCGAGCGCGAGGCGCCGCAGGTCGAGATTCAACTGAATTCCGCAGGCAGGGCAATTGGCGACGGCGCTTACGAAGTGCTGCTGACCGTCACGGTGACCGCCAAGCTCGGCGAAAAGACGGTATTCCTGGTCGAAGTCGGCCAGGCCGGCATTTTCCGCGTGCTGAATGTGCCGAACGAGCAGATCGAGCCGCTGATTGCCGTGGCCTGCCCGAACATCCTTTTCCCGTATGCCCGCGAAACGGTTTCCGACGCCGTGACTCGTGCCGGCTTCGCGCCGGTCGTGCTGCAGCCGGTCAATTTCGAGGCCATGTACATGCAGCGCCTGCAGGAGCAGGCGCCGGTTCCGGCCGAAGTTCCCATTCAGTAAGGCGCGACCATGTGGCGCCAGGCCGTAGCAGCTTTTGCCCTGATTGGCGCCGCTGGCGCGGCGCCGGCCCTCGATTTCCGTTCGGTCGACGTCCCGGCGGCAATTCTTTACGACTCCCCCTCGCAGCAGGGCAAGAAACTCTACCTGATCAGGGCGCAAACCCCGGTCGAGGTTGTCGTTCCGCTCGCCGGTTGGATCAAGGTGCGCGATGCCGAAGGCACGCTGGCCTGGGTCGAGGCGCGCAATCTAGGCGAGCGGCGTACGCTGGTGGTGACGGCGCCCAGGGCCGAGATCCGTCAGGCCGACAAGCCGGACGCGCCGGTGCTTGCCGAACTCGAAAAGTGGGTCATCGTCGACTTTGTCGCACCTGCTGCGCCCGGTTGGGCCAAGGTTCACCACCGTGACGGGGCGACCGGCTATGTGCGCGCAACCCAGGTATGGGGCCTGTGAAGATCACCCTGCTTGGCGCCGGAGCATGGGGAACCGCGCTGGCCATCGCCTTTGCCGGCAAGAACGAGGTGACCCTCTGGTCGCGTGAAGCGGATGTCGCGGTCGACCTCCGGAAAACCCGCGAAAACCACCGTTTCCTTCCCGGCCACAAACTGCCGGATTCCGTGCGCGTTGAAACCGACTTCGCCGCCTCCCTGGCGGGCGCCGAACTTCTGGTCGTGGCGACGCCGATTGTTGGCCTGCGGCCGACTGCCGAGCGTCTCAGGGAGCTTGGCTGCACGCTGCCGCTGCTGTGGGTGTGCAAGGGTTTCGAGGCGGGTACGGGCAAGCTGCCGCATCAGGTGGTGGCCGAGGTACTGGGCGCGAAAGCAGTCTGCGGCGCCTTGTCCGGCCCCAGCTTTGCCGAGGAAGTCGCGGCCGGGCAACCGACCGCCGTGACCCTGGCGGCCAACGATCACGAATTCGCCATGAACGCCGCCCGCCAGTTGCATTCCCGGCGCCTGCGCATCTATGCCAACGATGACCTGATCGGCGTCGAAGTCGGCGGCGCGGTCAAGAACGTGCTGGCCATCGCCACCGGCGTCTGCGACGGCCTCGGCCTCGGGCTCAACTCGCGCGCCGCGCTGATGACGCGCGGCCTGGCGGAAATCGCCCGCCTCGGCGTGGCGCTTGGCGCGCATCGCGACACCTTCATGGGCCTCGCCGGCATGGGCGACCTGATCCTGACGTGCACCGGCGACCTGTCGCGCAACCGCCGTGTCGGTCTGGCGCTGGCCGAAAACAAGTCGCTGCCGCAGATTCTCGAAGAACTCGGGCATGTCGCCGAAGGCGTCCATACCGCCCATGAAGTGGAACGGTTGGCGACTGAACTTGCCGTCGATATGCCGATTTCACGAGCCATCGCCGCCGTGCTCGATGGCCGGGTCAGCGCCGGCGATGCGCTGGAGCTGCTGATGGCGCGCGATCCGAAGGAAGAGGCGGTTTAGAACTTCATGGCAGCCGCCCGGCGGCCACCATCTTCGATTTGAGGATGCTCGGGACGACCCAGGTCAGCAGATCGTCGAAACTGTTGCTCGGCTGGCCGGCAATGAAGGTCAGGTCGGCATCGGCATTTTCCAGTTCGTCGCCGGCCGCGCCCGGCAATTGTGTGCCGCTCGGCTGCCAGGCGCCTGCCCCGCGGCTGCCGTGGCTGACGACCACTGCCGGCAGATCGGATGCCACGTTGCTGGCACTGCCGCTGCTGGCCTTGATGTTTGCCGTTCCGGCGTTGTCCGGAGGAGTCGCATTGGGATCGCCGGTAGAAAGCGTGAAACTCGACTGCGCGCCAGCGGTAAGTTGGGCAGTGAATTTGCTGCTGGCAAAGTAGGTAAAGCGGTTTCCCCACGGGTCGGTTTCGGGCAACCCAAGTGTGGCCCATGGCAGCACGCCGTGCTGCTGGGCGCAGTTTTCGAGACCGGCATTGACATCGGTATTCGCCAGGTTGGCGACGGCTGGACAGGGCAATCGGCCTCGGGTCAGGGCGAAGCCGGTCAGTGCTTCGCGGATGGTCTCCAACTGGCGCTGGGCATCGATATTCTCCGCGGCATTGCGCTGGGCCGAAATGCCGAGCAAGAGTCCGCTGGTCAACAAAGCGACGATGACCAGGACGATGGCGAGTTCGACCAGCGAGAAGCCGTTGTTGCGGTGCGGTGGCGTGGAACGATGCAAGGTGCAGGGTACCTTGGAGGGTCAGTAGGCTAGTCGGTCGTTGAATGTACCCGATACCGGGACATTCGAAAATACGCTGACCGGCGTCTTGGCGTCTCCGTCGCGCGAGGCGTCGGCATTGATGCCTTCGAGGAAGTTGGCGCTTGTCCGCGTGGCCCGGTTCTGGGCGCCGATCGCCCGTCCGGCGCTGAGGGCCACGACGCGATAGGTACCGCTGCCGTTGACCTGCAGTTTGCCGCTGGCCGGGCGTATACGGTCGCTGATCTGATAGAACGTGGTATTTGCCCAGTTGTTTGCCGTCCACCAAGAAGTGCTGCCGCTCGCTGGTTGCAGGAAGGCGCAGGCGCTGCCGAACCAGAGTGTTGGAAATGCCTCGGCGCTGCTGCTGTCGAGCATGCTGTCGAGTGTCCCGGCGCTGGTCAGCAGGGAGTCGACCTGGCTTAATGTCGCGTTCAGTGCGGTTGTTGCAGCGGCCTGTTTGCTGGTATTCGTCGGTGCCTCGACATAGTCTTGCAGCAGGGCCTGCGACCCGCTCGATCCGGAGATGCCCGAGAGTACCTGGTCGGCGGCGTAATAGGCCGAACCGGTGTTGTCGCTGGTGGCGGCGGGCGCCTTTCTGGCCTGGGTGGCGATGTCCGTCGCAATGCGGGCGGTGAGTTGTGCCCAGTATCCGATGTCGAGTGCCGGATCCTGCACGGCGCGCACATAGGGAACCATTGCCGCCTGGGTTGGCGGGGCCACGGTATTGAAGATCGCCTGGGCGGCGAGATACTGGCTTGCCGCCACCGCCAAACTTTCCCTGGCGATATTGTCGCCATTGTTGGCAATTGCCGTTGCGAGGGTATTGGCTGCGGCAATGGCTGTATTGGCTGTCGACTGGATCAGCGTGAAGTCACTGGCGGCCTGGGCGGCGCCGAGTGCGTCGGAAAGGGCAGTCAGTGTCGCGGTTCGGGCAGCGACCACGGGGCTCGAGGCAGTGACAAGCGCGTTCGTTACGCCCTGTATTTCGGCGAGGTCTGCAGCGAGCGCGGTGGCCGATGCGGTGTCGGGGCTGGCAGCGACCGCCGCCACCAGGCTGGAAAGCTGGACTGCCCGTACGCTGATTTCACTTGAATTAAGATTCACGCGGCTGGCGGTGATGGTGTTGCGCAGGTTGTCGTCGGCAGCAACAAGGGCTTGCGCGGCGGTGTTGGCAATTGTGACGAGCGCGGCATCGGTCGGCGTCGCGGCGGCATTGCCGGCGGCAACGACGGTCGCGGCGGCGGCATTCAATGCATTGGTCAGGGCGGCGGTGAGGTCCGGATTGGGCGTCGTGCTCAGGCTGAAGAGATTGACTAGAACTACTGCCTGATTCTGCAGCGCCGCGAAGTTAGTGGTACTGGGGGTGCTGGTCGCCGTGGCGAGTTTCTGCTGCAATATGACATTCTGCGCCAGAACCTCGCCGGGGAAAGGGTCGATTCCGCTGTCGACGAGCGCAGTTTGCAGCGCGGTCAGGCTGGTCTTCACGGTGATCGCTTCGGCCCGCAGGTTGGTCCGCTCGGTGCGGCTTATCCGTCCGTTGGCGGCGGCGCTGTTGATGTCCGTAACCAGCGTGCCGAAGGCGATCTGGGTACTGCCGGCCACCGAGGCGAGTGCACTGGCGACGCCATACAGTTTGTCATAGAGCACCCGGGCGCTGGTCACGGCTTCACTGACGGCGACGAGTGCAGCCATCTGGTCGGTTGCGGTGGACGCGCTGGCGAGGGCCAGTTTGGCGTTGGTCACTGCGTTGGTGGTCTGCTTCAACAGATTTTCCGGGCCGGCGCTCGGCTGGGTCGCCGGAATTTGCCCGAAAAGGCTGCCGGCGGTTCCGCGGAAAGTGCTGTTCGAAAGTGGAGCCGGCCAGGGATAGGTATGTTCGGTATTGACTGCGCTGGCCGCATGCTGCTCGAGGCAGGCCTTGACTTCGCTGGCCACCCGCTTCTCGACGGCGGCCATCAGTTCCTGGCGACTGATGGCGACGACCATGTCATTGAAGGCCGGGCCTTGCGGGCCGGAAATGTAGATGCGATCGTCGCCATTGCCGTTTCCGCCGTCGAGATAGTCGGAAGGGGTGTTGGAAGGCCTTGCCTGGCTGCCGATTGCCGCCCGTGAGGCAATGATGACGGCGGCGATGTCGGCGGCGCCGTCGAGCTGCTGGGCAAGTGCCCGGTCGCTGTTGATTGGCTGGGCGCTGTCGTCATCGCGCAGTTCCGGCGACAGGGCGTACCACAGGCGGGTGCCGGTATCGTCGGAAAGTTCAGGCAGGTCGAGGGTGACCCAGGGCAGCCAGCCGACGTAGCTCGGGCATTGCGTCAGGGTGAACATGTCGGCCTTGCCGTCGCCCGGGAAATTGCTGAGACCGACGTTGTTGGTGATCAGGTCCGGGCAGGGAAGACTGCCGGGGCGATTGGCATCGGTGACGGCGCGGGCGATCAGGGCTTCCTTGGCGCGGGCGAGGGTGGCAGCCAGCTTGGCTTCCTGCTGAATACGGCCGCCAGCGACATTGGCGTAGCGGTAGAAAGCATAGGCGCCGGCCATGATCAGCAGAACAAGCAGCGCGACAAGTGCGATGCCCGACTCTTTTCTGATGCCGTACCGCCCGTGTTTCATGGTGATGGTGGTTTGCGCTTGACGACAATCCGGCCGTCGCCGAGCAGGCTCTCGTGTTCGCCGGTGGCCGGGTGGAAGGTGTCGCCGGCCGGCACGCCGGGGCTGCCGGAGGCGGCGGGTTGCGGTTCGCCGTTGATCCAGCGCGTGTTGTTGCCGCTGCTGCGGCGGACTTCGCCATTGAAGATATAGCTCGCCTCGCTGTCCAGGCTGGAGCGCTGGCTTTGCCCGAGCAGGCGTTCGCGGTCGAGGGCGCTGCGCTGTTGCGGCGTCGTGAACAGGCGGCCCAGCGGTTCGCTCTGCGGCCAGGCGGGCAGCGCGGCGAGCAGCAGCAGGAGGGCGGGCAGTTGTCTTCTCATGGCTTTTGCGCTCCGGTTGCGCGGCGCAGCGTGACCCATTCCATTGTGCACTCGGCGTTCAGCTGTGCGGAGCCGCCTGCGGAATTCGCTGCCGGCGGGCGAACCACCTTGCAGCCGCGGACGAGGACCATAGCCTTGGCTTCGCGCTGCAGGCGGTTGACGAAGTTGAGCAAGTCTTCCTCATGCAGCAGGCGCAACTGAATCTTCAACGGGCTGCTGTGATAGGCGTAGCCCGTGTCGGTGGTGGTCTCCAGCGGAACCTGCGCGCCGAATTCGTAACTCATGCCCGGCAGCCGGAGTTGCTGCTGCAGGTCGCGCAACAGTTCGGTCCAGTCCAGGCGCTTTTCCTGGCCGGTGATGCCGGCCTGCTCCATCTGCTGGAACTGCTGGGTGCGCGTCTTGATTTCCTGTTCCTCGGTGCGCACCCGGGCGAGACGTCTTTCGACTTCCGAATTGCGGACGGCGGCCGCATCGCGTTCGACCTGCGCCTTGTGCGCGCCGGTGCTGGTCCACAGCCCGGCGGCGACGGCCAGGGCGATCAGGATGGCGGCCAGCAGCGCAACCCACCGGATTCTTTTGAGGTCGCGGAGTTCCAGTTTCATGGGGTCAGCTTTCGCGTGATCTGAACCGTAAACTGGCGCGGCTGCGTATTTTCGCTTTCAGCGTCGCCGCCGCGCAAGGCGCTTCCGGATTCGGTCTCGAAGGGCTGCTGCACGACGGTGACGTCATTGCTGCGGTCGACGCGCAATAACTCGACAAAATGCTCGAAGGTGGCCAGCGTTTGCCTCGGGGTGGCGGACGGACCGAGACGAATCTGGCCGCGCAGCGTGATCGTTTCGGTATTGCCGCTGGGCAGGGTAGCGGCCTTGCCGGATGCGGGTTGGTTGCCGGCCGGCGCGACGTCGCCGAAACGCCATTCGATGGCGTCGAGATGAACGGTCGGCACGTCGTCGAGGGCGCGGCTCACCAGGCGGAAGGCAGCGTCGGGAAGACGTTGTTGCTTGAGCAATTCGCTCTGGCGGTCGGTGACGCGGCGCAGGGTTTCGTTGTCGATCCCGAGTTGCGGGAAGGTTGCCGAGATTTCCCGGTAACGCCAGGTCAGGTCGGCTTCGCTGGCGGCCAGTGCCTGCGTTTCCTGGCGCAGGCTCCAGGTGTCGTAGAGTTGCTTGGCGGCGAACAGGGTGCCGCCGAGCAGGGCGACCGCGCCGATTCCGAGCAGGCCGTAGCGAATCTGCGAGACGTGGTAGTCGTGGCGGTGGGACTCGGCGGCGAATTGCTGGCGCGGCGGTTCCGTAGCCAGCAGATGCAGGTACAGCAGTTCGCTGCTGCTGTCGCTCGGCAGCGTCTTGAGATCGAGTTTCCGGGCCGCCCGATGGCTGTCGAGAATCTCGAAATCGAGGTTGCTCGAATCGATGCAGGTCTGGCGAACCGCCGGGATGGCTTGCGGGTGCGCCAGGATATAGACTGGCAGCCTGTCGTTGCGCCCGATATGGCGCTGTCCGTCCAGATACTGGTAAATCTTGGCGGCTTCAGTGGAGAAGCGCGAGGCGATGCCGGCGATGCTGCTGTCGAACAGCGGCGTCATGCGCGAAAACAGCGGCTGGCCGTCGACCAGATAGCTTTCACGGATCGAATGGTCCTGATAAGTCAGCAGCAGCGAGCGCGCGGTCGGCTTGCCCAGTTTCTTCAGCAACTGGCCGCCCATTTGCGCCACGGTATAGATGCCGGCCAACGCGGCGCCTGCGTCGTTCAGACACTTCAGCCAGGGATCGAAATGGGCTGGGTTGGTTAGCGCCGAGAGCAGCAGTTTTTCGTTCTTGCGCTTGTCTTTCTCGTAACCCAGCGAAATTGCCGTCGCCAGCGGTGACCCCTGAAAATGCTGGCCTAACTTGCGGGTAATCAACGCCTTGCGGTCGGCGCCCTGGAGGAAGGGGATGGTTTCGAGCTCGTGGCCTTCCTCGCCGACGTTGGCCAGCATCCGGAACTGGCTGTTCGGGTGGGCGGCCAGATATGCCGTGAAGCGCGGATATTCTTCCGGGCGCATCTCGAACACCCCTTCAGCGCTCAGCTTGCCGTGCCGCCAGGCATAGGCGGTCAGGCGCTGGGTGTCGAGGTAGAGCAGGCGGCGGGAAATCACGTCTTTATCTTGCTGATGACGTCGTAGATCGGCCCGATGACCGAGAGCATGATCCAGCCGAGCAGCATGCCCATGAACACGGTCAGCATCGGTTCGATCAGGGTTTGCGCCTTCTCGACCGATTCCTTGACGTCACGGTTGTAGAAATAGCTGACGTTGAGCAGCGCCTTGTCCAGCCCGCCGGTGTTTTCGCCGACGCGCAGCATGCGCACGACGAGCGGCGGGAAGAGGCCGGCGTCGCGGAAGGCGTTGGCGACGTTCTGGCCTTCGCGGATCGATTGTTCGACCCTGACCAGGGCTTTGCGGACCATCAGGTTGCCGACGATGTCCTGGGTCGTGCGGATCGATTCGAGAATCGGAATGCCGGCGGCGTAGAGCATGGCGAAGGTATTGGCGAAGCGCGACAGGATGATCTTCTTGAGGATGGGCCCGAGCACAGGCGCGCCGAGCTTCATCGCGTCGAGGCGCAGGCGGGCCAGGGGATTGCTGCGCAGAACAAGTTGCGCGCCAATCACGAGCAGCACCGGCAGGATCAGGAACAGCCACCAGTAACCGACCAGCAGATCGGAGATGAAGAAGAGCAGTTGCGTTTGCGGCGGCAGTGCCTGACCCATGTTTTTGACGAATTGCTTGAGCTGCGGCACCATGTAGATCATCAGGAAGAAGGTCGCGCTGAGGACGATGGTGCCGACGAATGCCGGATACATCAGCAGTTTCTTGGTGTGCGACGCCAGTTCGTCTTCCCACTTGAGCGATTCGTTGAGGCTGCTGAGGACTTCGGGCAACTCCCCGGTCGCCTCCCCGGCGCGGATCAGGCTGACGAAGACCTGGCTGAATACGGTGGGGTGGTCGGCCATCGCCTGCGACAGCGTCTGTCCACCCTCGATGCCCTCGATCAGTCCGGCGATGACTTCGCGAAAACGCGGATTCTCGATCGAGTCGCGGAGGTCGGCCAGGCCTTCGAGGATCGGCACGCCGGAACGTGCCAGCTGGTCGAGGTGGAAACAGAAGTTGATCAGTTCGCGGCGCGGAATTTTCTTGTTGCCGAACAGTTTCTGGTGGTTGACCGGGTTGCCGGAAACCAGGTCGAGATCCATGCGCTTGAGGCGCATCTCGAGGTCGACGATGTTGATCG
>JBFZCS010000147.1:0-5368 GCA_041307825.1 Azonexaceae bacterium | reverse complement strand
GAGGACCAGCTGGACGAAGTGCGTCTGCTGGCCGAGTCGGCGGGTGGCGTCGTGGTTGCCGAAGTGTTCGGCCGGCGCCACAGCCCTGATCCGAAAACCTTCGCCGGCAAGGGCAAGGTGCAGGAAATTGCGGCCATGCTCGCGGCTTGCGAATCCGATCTGGTGATCTTCAATCACGAGCTTTCACCGGCCCAGGAACGTAACCTTGAGCGCGAACTTCAATGTCGTGTGATCGACCGCACCAGTCTCATTCTCGACATCTTCGCCCTGCGCGCGGCCAGCGCCGAGGGCAAGCTGCAGGTCGAGCTCGCGCAACTGGAGCACCTGTCTACTCGACTGGTCCGTGGCTGGACTCACCTCGAGCGGCAGCGCGGCGGTATCGGCATGCGCGGTCCCGGCGAGAAGCAGCTCGAAACCGACCGCCGTCTGCTCGGCAATCGCGTCAAGCTGTTGAAGGACCGGCTGGAAAAGCTGTCGCGGCAGCGCGGCGTGCAACGCAAGGCGCGGATGCGCGGCGACGTGCTCAACGTTTCGCTGGTCGGCTACACCAATGCCGGCAAATCGACGCTGTTCAACGCCTTGACCCATGCCGGCGTCTTCGCTGCCAACCAGTTGTTCGCGACGCTGGATACGACCTCGCGCAAGCTGTGGATCGAGGGCGCGGGCAATATCGTCATCTCCGACACCGTCGGCTTCATTCGCGACTTGCCGCACTCGCTGGTCGACGCCTTCCATGCCACGCTGGAAGCCGCCACTGATGCCGACGTGCTGCTGCATGTCGTGGATAGCGCCAGCCATGCGCGCGACGAGCAGATGACGGAAGTTAACAAGGTACTGCAGGAGATTGGCGCCAACGACGTCAGGCAGCTGATCGTCTGGAACAAGATCGACCTGACCGAGGCAGCCGCCGGCGTCGAGCGCGACGAATATGGTAATATCGCGCGCGTTCGTGTCAGTGCGCGGTCAGGCGAGGGGCTCGAACTGTTGCGCGAATCCCTTGTCGAAATTTCCCGAGTAAAGGCTGAGATTCGCCAGGAAGCTTTGGCGGTGGCCGCTCGCGATTCCCAACTGATAACATAAACCGATACTGATACCCAATCAAATGATCCCGACATTAGGAATTTTCATGTCACTCAATGACCCGCAGTGGGGCAACCGTGGCGGTGACGACGGCGACAAGCCCAACAATGGTGGCGGTCCGCGCCGGCCTAACCAGGGGCCGCCCGACCTCGAAGAGTTGTGGCGCGACTTCAATCGCAAGCTGAACGGGATGTTCAGCAAGAAGGGCGGCGGTGGCAACAACGGCGGTGGCGATGGCCCGCGCCTGCCGCAGATCGATTTCAACCCGAAGTTCCTCGGCGGCGGGATTGGGTTGCTCGCCGCATTGGCAGTCGTCGTCTGGCTGGCTTCCGGTTTCTATATCGTCGATGCCTCGCAACGCGGCATCCTCCTCCAGTTCGGAAAATACAAGGAAACCACGGCGCCAGGCCTGAACTGGCGTTTTCCATATCCGATCCAGTCGCACGAGCTGGTCAATCTGACCGGCGTGCGCACGCTTGAAATCGGCTATCGGGGCAGTGCGCGCAACCAGGTCCTCAAGGAGGCGCTGATGTTGACCGATGATGAAAATATCGTAAACATCCAGTTTGCCGTCCAGTATTTTCTCAAGGATCCGGTCGAGTACGTATTCAACAATCGTTCACCCGATGAATCGGTAATGCAGGTGGCCGAAGCGGCAATCCGCGAAGTCGTAGGCAAGAGCACGATGAGTTTTGTGCTTTACGAGGGGCGTGAGGAGGTGTCTGCGCGGGCGGCTAAATTGATGCAGGATATCCTCGAACGTTACAAGGCCGGCATCGTGATTTCCCAGGTGGCCATGCAGAATGCGCAACCGCCCGAGCAGGTGCAGGCGGCCTTTGACGATGCAGTCAAGGCCTTTCAGGACAAGGAGCGGCAGAGAAATGAAGGCGAGGCCTATGCCAATGACGTCATTCCGCGCGCCCAGGGGGCGGCGTCTCGTCTGCGGGAAGAAGCCGCAGGCCACAAGCAACGCGTGATTTCGACTGCGGAAGGTGACGCCTCGCGTTTCAAGCAGGTCCAGACCGAATACGCCAAGGCGCCGGAAGTGACCCGGCAACGCATGTATCTGGAAACCATGCAGCAGATTTATGCCAATACCAGCAAGGTCATGGTCGATGCCAAGGGGCAAGGCAACCTGCTTTACCTGCCGCTCGACAAGTTGATGCAGGCCGCCGGTGCGGTGCCCGCCGCGCAAGCTGCGGGAACCGAAATAGCCCCGGCGCCAGTGGTGGCCAGACCACCCGCGCAAGCCCAGGCGGAAGCGCCGCCGCAACTGGATAGTTCGCTAAACAATGCAGGTCGGCGAGAGCCCTCGTTGCGTTCGCGTGATCGGGAGAGCCGCTGATGAGCACACGTATCAATGCATTGCTTCTGGCCGCGGTCACCGTTCTTGTGGTCCTCGCCATGTCGATGTTTACCGTCGATCAACGCCAGTTTGCGATCGTCTTCCAGTTGGGTGAAGTCAAAAGGGTCATCGAACAACCGGGACTCTACTTCAAGATACCGATGATTCAGAACGTGCGTTTTCTGGATAACCGCATCCTGCCCCTCGACAGCAACGAACTGGAACGTTTCATCACCTCGGAAAAGAAGAATTTGCTGGTCGACTCCTACGTCAAATGGCGCATTGTCGATCCCAAGCTCTATTACATCTCGTTGGGTGGCGATGAGGCACGCGCCAGGACACGCCTGAATCAGACGATCAATGCCGGATTGCGCGAAGAGATTGGCCGGCGGACCGTGCACGAAGTCATTTCCGGCGAACGCGACAAGATCATGGCGGCAGTCAGCGAGCGGGCTGATGTCGATGCGCGCAAAATCGGCGTCCAGATCGTCGATGTGCGCTTGAAGCGCCTCGAACTCGCCAGCGAGGTCAGCGAAGCGGTTTACCGCCGGATGGAGGCCGAACGCAAGCGGGTCGCCAACGAGTTGCGCTCGCAGGGCTTTGCCGAATCGGAACAGATTCGTGCCGACGCCGATCGTCAGCGCGAAATCATCGTTGCCAATGCCTATCGCGATGCCCAGAAGGTCAAGGGTGAGGGCGATGCCAAAGCCACCTCGATCTACGGTCAGGCCTTCAGCGACAGTCCCGAGTTCTATACCTTCTATCGCAGCCTGGAAGCTTATCGCGGCAGCTTCAAGAGCAAGAACGACGTTCTGGTGCTGGAACCCAGTTCCGATTTCTTCAAGTACATGAAGGGCTCCGGGCGCGGGAACGACAAAGGTAAATGACCTCGACGCTGTTGCTGGCCTTCGCGCTGATGCTGGTGCTCGAAGGCCTGATGCCGTTCCTCGCCCCGGCGGCCTGGCGTGAAACTTTCCGCCGGCTCGTTCAACTCACGGACGGCCAGATTCGCTTCATCGGCCTGACCTCGATGATCATCGGTCTGGTCCTGATCATGGTGTTCTCATGAACTGGCTGTTGCCCGAATACATCGCCGACGCGCTACCGGCCGAGGCCGAGCGCATCGAGCGCCTGCGCCGTACCGTGCTCGATCATTTCCGCGGTCACGGTTTTGAGTTCGTCATGCCACCGACGCTGGAATATCTGGAGTCCTTGCTGACCGGCGCCGGTCAGGATCTCAAACTGCGCACATTCAAGGTTGCCGACCAGCTTTCCGGCCGCACCATGGGTGTCCGGGCCGACATCACGCCGCAGGCGGCGCGGATCGACGCGCACCTGCTCAACCACCGCGGTGTGACCCGCCTGTGCTACTGCGACAGCGTCCTGCATACGCTGCCAGCGACCATTTCAGCCAGTCGCGAGCCGCTGCAGATCGGCGCCGAACTCTACGGCCATGCCGGCATCGCCGCCGATCTCGCCGTGATTCGTCTGATGGCGAGCGCCTTCGCGCGGATCAGTGTGCCGGTGAGCCGCATCGACCTCGGGCACGTCGGCATCTTCCGCGCGCTGGCCGAAGCGGCCGGACTGCCGCAGGAATCCGAGGAGGCCGTTCTCAACCTGCTGCGGGCCAAGGATGTTCCAGGTTTGATCGAATCCTGTGCTGATGTTCCGTCGCCTTACCGGGAAGCGCTTCTGCGTCTGCCGCAGTTGTACGGCGGCGTCGAGGTGCTCGACCGTGCGGCGACCGAATTGCCCGCGTTGCCGGCCATCACGGCGGCCCTCGAAGGCCTGCGTCACCTGGTGTCGGCGGCCGACCTGCCGTTCTCGATCGATCTTTCCGACCTGCGCGGCTATCATTATCATAATGGTGTCGTTTTCGCCGCCTACTGCCCGGATTATCCCGTTGCGATCGCGCTTGGCGGCCGCTACGACGGCGCCGGCAAGGCATTCGGACGGGCGCGTCCGGCGACCGGGTTTTCGATGGATTTGCGCGAGGTCGCGCGCCTGGCGCCGGCCGGCAGGACGGACGGCGCCATCTTGGCGCCGCATGCCGCGCATGATGCAAAACTCGCAGTGCAGATTGCGGCGCTGCGTGATCAGGGAGAGGTTGTCGTCGAACTGCTGCCGGGCGAAACTGCCTGCGAAGGGCCGGTTTGCGACAGAAAGCTCGTGCAGGTTGGCGAGCGCTGGATCATGGAAACAATACAAGAGGACTGAAAATGGCCAAGAATGTCATCGTGGTGGGTACCCAGTGGGGCGACGAGGGGAAGGGCAAGATCGTCGACTGGCTGACTGACCACGCCAAGGGAGTCGTGCGCTTTCAGGGCGGACACAATGCCGGCCACACGCTGGTCGTCGGGGAACGGGTCTACAAGCTGAACCTGGTGCCCTCGGGCATCGTCCGTGACGGAGTGAAGTGCTACATCGGCAATGGCGTGGTGCTCGACATCCATCACCTGATTGCCGAAATCGCCGAACTGGAAAAGGGCGGCATCGATGTCCGCTCGCGCCTCCGGGTCAGCCCGGGCTGCTCGCTGATCCTGCCCTATCACTCGGCCCTCGACCGGGCGCGCGAAAGCGTCAAGGCCGAAGGCAAGAAAATCGGCACGACCGGCAAGGGCATCGGCCCGGCCTACGAGGACAAGGTGTCGCGGCGTGGTCTGCGCGTCTATGATCTGTTCCACCCGGAACGCTTTGCCGAGAAGCTGCAGGAGGTCATCGAATATCACAACTTCGCGCTGACCGAGTATTTCAAGGCGCCCGCGGTCGACTATCAGATGGTGCTCGATCAGGCGCTGGCCGATGCCGAGCAACTCCGGCCACTGGTTGCCGACGTTTCCGCCGCACTCTACGAGGCCAACCAGGCTGGCGAGAACCTGCTGTTCGAGGGCGCGCAGGGCACCTTGCTCGATATCGATCACGGCACCTATCCCTTCGTCACTT
>JBFZCS010000146.1:0-10550 GCA_041307825.1 Azonexaceae bacterium | reverse complement strand
GCTTCGATCTCATGGTCTTCGACTTCCGGCTGCGGCAGCGGGACGGCGGTCGCCGTGAACACCGAGGATTGCACCTCGATGGATTCGACGCGGGCGCGTTGGGTGCCTTCGACCAGCACCTTGACGGTGCCGTCAGGCAGCTTGAGCATTTGCAGGATGTTGGCGAGGCAACCAATCCGGTAGAGATCCTCCGGCTCCGGCTCATCCTTGGCGGCGGATTTCTGGGCCAGCAGCAGGATGCTCTTGCCTCCTTCCATCGCCATTTCAAGTGCCTTGATGGATTTCGGGCGTCCGACGAAGAGCGGAATGACCATGTGCGGGAAGACGACGACATCGCGCAGCGGCAACAGCGGCAGTTCGACGGTTTCCGGGAGAGTGCTGGGATTGGACATTTCGACGCCTTTGAAATAGGTATGAGCCCCCTAGTTGGGGGCAGGAAACCGCAATTCAAGCCCCGGTTCAGTTGGAACCGGAGACCTTCGGCTGATCGGCGAAAATGAGCAGGGGCGGCGTGTCGCCAGTGATCATGTTTTCGTCCACAACCACCTTTTCGACATTCTCCATGCCCGGGAGTTCGTACATCGTGTCGAGCAGGGCTTGTTCCAGTATCGAGCGCAGTCCGCGGGCGCCAGTTTTTCGCGACAGCGCCTTCTTGGCGATTGCTGAAAGGGCGCCAGGGCGGATTTCCAGTTCGACGTCTTCCATGCTGAACAGCTTCTGATACTGCTTGATCAGCGCATTCTTGGGTTCGGTCAGAATCTGGATCAGAGCCGGTTCTTCCAGCTCCTGCAGGGTGGCGACCACTGGCAGGCGACCGATCAGTTCGGGAATGAGGCCGAACTTGATCAGATCTTCCGGTTCGGCATCAAGCAGAATCTGGCCGATCGCCTTCTTGTCTTCCTTGCTCTTGACCTCGGCACCAAAGCCGATGCCACCCTTTTCGGAACGGTTCTGGATAATCTTCTCGAGGCCGGAAAAGGCGCCGCCGCAGATGAACAGGATGTTGGTCGTATCGACCTGAACGAAGTCCTGGTTCGGGTGCTTGCGTCCGCCCTGCGGCGGAATCGAGGCGACTGTGCCTTCGATCAGCTTCAGGAGCGCCTGCTGCACGCCCTCGCCGGAAACGTCGCGGGTGATCGAGGGGTTGTCGGACTTGCGTGAAATCTTGTCGATCTCGTCAATGTAGACGATGCCCTGCTGCGCCTTTTCGATGTCATAGTCGCATTTCTGCAGCAGCTTCTGGATGATGTTCTCGACGTCTTCGCCGACGTACCCGGCCTCGGTCAGGGTGGTGGCATCAGCCATCACGAAGGGCACGTTGAGCAGGCGGGCGAGCGTCTGGGCGAGCAGGGTCTTGCCCGAGCCGGTCGGCCCGACGAGCAGGATGTTGCTCTTCGATAGTTCGACTTCGCCGGCGTTCTTGGCGGTGTGGCGCAGGCGCTTGTAATGGTTGTAGACCGCGACGGCGAGGATGCGCTTGGCGACTTCCTGGCCGATCACGTACTGGTCGAGGATCGAGCAAATCTCGCGCGGCGTCGGCAGGTCGGAACGACCGGCCTTGGCGGCTTCTTCGGGCAACTCGTCGCGGATGATGTCGTTGCACAGCGCGATGCACTCGTCGCAGATGAATACCGACGGGCCGGCGATGAGTTTCTTGACTTCGTGCTGGCTCTTGCCGCAGAAGGAGCAGTAGAGCAGTTTTTCCTGGCCGCCTTTGGACATCCGAACCTCTCCGGTCAAGCCGCGTCGCGGCGAGTCAATACCTTGTCGATCAAACCGTATTCTGCCGCTTCCTGCGCCGAAAGGAAATTGTCGCGATCGGTATCCTTTTCGATGCGCTCCAGCGGCTGGCCGGTATGCTCGGCCATGATCCGGTTGAGCCGGTCGCGGATGGAGAGGATTTCCTTGGCGTGGATGGCGATGTCCGAGGCCTGGCCCTGGAAGCCGCCGAGCGGCTGGTGAATCATCACGCGCGAGTTGGGCAGGGTGAAGCGCTTGCCCTTGGCGCCTGCGCAGAGCAGGAAAGCGCCCATCGAGGCGGCCTGGCCGATGCACAGCGTGGATACATCCGGCTTGATGAACTGCATGGTGTCGTAGATCGACATGCCGGCTGTCACCGAGCCGCCCGGCGAGTTGATGTAAAAGTAAATATCCTTGTCCGGATTGTCCGCCTCGAGGAACAGCAATTGGGCGACGACCAGGTTGGCCGTACCGTCGTTGACCGGGCCGACGAGAAAGATCACGCGTTCCTTCAGCAGGCGCGAATAGATGTCGAACGCGCGCTCGCCGCGTCCGCTCTGTTCGATCACCATCGGGACCATGCCGAGTGACTGGGGATCCCAGTTGCTTGCGTTGTCGATATTCATGTCAGCCCTTGTGTGTTCCGTTCAAGACAATTGTCGTTTTGGCGACATCGGGAAAGATTACTGCTTTTGGCCCATCAGTTCATCAAAAACCGCCGGCTTGTCGGTGACCTTGGCCTTGCCGAGAACCCATTCGACGACGTTGCTCTCGATGACGAGGCCCTCGACTTCGCCCAGGCGTTGCGGTTGGGCGTAATACCAGCGGATGACTTCTTCCGGGTGCTCATAGCTCTGCGCGTTTTCCTCGACCAGCGCCCGAACCTGTTCCGGCGTGGCCAGCAGGTTCTCGCTCTTGACCAGTTCTGCAAGAATCAGGCCCAGCGTAACGCGGCGTTTCGCCTGGTCGGCAAACCATTCGGGCTGGAGGGGCATCTCGTTGACCTTCATGCCGCGCTGTTCCATATCCTGGCGGGCAGCCTGCATCAGACGCTGGATTTCCATTTCGATCAGCGCGCCGGGCGTCGCGATCTGGTTGGCCTTGATCAGCGCATCCATGACCTGATCCTTGATCCTGGCTTCGATGCGGCGCTTGACTTCACGCTTGAGGTTGCCCTCGATTTCGGCGCGCATCTTGGCGATATCGCCGTCAACGATGCCCATGCCCTTGGCGAATTCGGCGTCGACTTCCGGCAGCTTCGGCGCCTGGACCTGCTTGACGGTGATTTCGAACTGCACCGTTTGCCCGGCCAGATCCACGGAGAAGTAATCAGCCGGAAAGTTCAGGTCGAAAGTCTTCGACTCGCCGACCGCGGTGCCTTCGACGGCCTTCTCGAAATCGGGCAGCATCGTGCCCTGGCCAAGCACGAAGGCATAGTCGCTGGCCTGGCCGCCGGTAAACGGCTCGCCATTCTTCTTGCCGAGAAAGTCGATCACGACGCGGTCTTCGCTGGCTGCCGGGCGCACGGCGTCTTCGTAGGAAACACGCTGCTTGCGCAGGATCTCCAGGGTCTTGTCCACTTCCGCGCTGGTCACCTCAAGGACCGGGCGCTCGACTTCCGCGGTCGACATGTCGGCGGCGACGAATTCCGGATAAACCTCGAATATGGCCGCGAATTCCAGATGGGTGGTGCTGTCGGTGCTCTTCGCTTCGATCCGCGGGTAGCCGGCGACGCGCATCTTCTGGGCGGTGACGGTTTCGCCGAAGACGCGATCCAGTTCCTCGGACAGGACTTCGTGGCGCGCCTGGTCGCCGTGCTGCTGCCTGACGATGCTGAACGGCACCTTGCCCGGGCGGAAGCCAGGCATCTTCATGTTCTTGCCCATGCGCTTCAGGCGCTGGTCCACTTCCTTCTCGACATCGGCAATGGCGATGGAGAGGTCGATGCGGCGCTCGAGTTCGTTAGCTTGAGCAGTAGTTGTTTCCATGAGAATTCCTTGTGACTACGAGCCGAAAAAATAAAGCGCACAATTCTAACACGGCATGAAGACCGTAACGTGCCGGTGCAACAGGACGCCGGACCACCGCCGTCTACTCGCCGGCTTCGCCCCGGGTTTGGCCAAGGCGCCGGCACGCCTCTCGCAGGAAGCTCATTTGCTTCCGGTAGTTGCGGCATCCCTTGCACATCGCCAGATGCATTTCGAGATGCAGCTTTTCCGCCAGGAGGAGTTTTCTGTCCTGCGCCTCGGACAGCAAGTGCGTGGCATCCTCGCAACTCAACATGGTCGCTCCCCGGCGGAAAACCAGCTTTTTTGAAGACAACGCCGCAATCCGTTGCGCGCGCGATAAAGGATAACGTTGCAGTTGCTCGTCGTGATGCTCAACTCGCGGCAAACCTCGGTCGTCTCGAACTCGAGAAACTCGCGCATCATGAAGACGCGGGCCGTGTTTTCCGGCAAATGCCTGAGGCAGGCATCGAATACCGCCCAGAATTGCTGCTGGCGCAGCGTTTCTTCCGGGTCGCCCCAGTCGGAAGGCCGTGCCATTGGCGTCCAGTGCGCATTGGCCTTGAACTGCGCTTCAAATGCCTGATCGAGGCTTTCTTCCTCACCGGACAGGGCAGAAATGTTGATCGTCCGACTTTGCCGCCGGATCAGGTCGACAATCTTGTTTTTGAGGATCGCGAACACCCAGGTTTTCAACGCGGACCGGCCGGCAAACCCCTTTGCCTGGTCAAGAGCGGCAAGGAGCGCTTCGTGCACCACATCCTCGGCCTGCGCCTTGTCGCGCAGTTGCAAATGGGCGAAGCGGATCATGTCCCGGCGAATGCCGTCCAGATACGCGTCGTCGATCAAGGCGCTCGCGATTGCCGTCATGCCCTTGCCTTGTCCGAACTTGCCGGAAAGCACGCGTCAAGACGCTCAAGGTCTTCGCCGCGGTCGACATCCCAGAGGGGCGCGAATTCCTGCCAGCGCCAGTCCATTTCCGCCAGACGCGCGCGGGTCTGCGCCATGACGCGCCCGGTACTCCAGTCCACCGCGTTGAATACCCGCGGCGCCGCCTGATGCATGCCGATCAGCACATAGCCGCCATCCTCGGCCGGAACCACGACCGCGTCATGGCCGGCCAGAGCGTTTGCCGCCTGGCGCAGCAGGGCTGGCGTCAGGGCCGGGCAATCGGTTCCGATCACCAGGGTTCCGGCGGGCATGGTCGTTTCGGCAATGGCCGCCAGCATCCGTTCGCCGAGGTCGCCATCCGGCTGCCGGCGCAGCGCGAGCGGCCCGAAGGTACGGCACAGGGCAAAGTCAGGATGCGCGGTATCCGGCGCGCACCACAAGGTCACCGGCCCGATGTCGGCACTCAGTGCAGTCCGCACGGTGCGCTGCAACAGCCAGCGCTGCAAGCCGGCGGCGCCTTCAGCCCCGAGGTGGGGAATCAAGCGCGTCTTGGCGAACCCGGCAAGCGGCGCCTTGGCCAGAATCGCCACATTGACGCCCAGGCGCCGTTCAGTTTTCCCGAGCGGCATAGCCATACTCCCGTGCCAGATCATCGGGGCTGGCGCCAAAATGGAAGCGCAGGCGCAGCCACCACATGGTCAGTATGGTTCGCAACAGCCCGTGCTTCTCCCAGCGCCGGCCCGAGGTGGTGACTTTTTCCCGGAGACAGGCCGGCCGGGCGACCCGGCGCAGCGCGTCGGAGAGGGCGATATCCTCCATCAGGGGGATTGCCGGAAATCCGCCACACGCCTGAAAGGCTTCCCGGATTACGAAAATCGCCTGGTCGCCGGTGGCGATACCGGTCAGACGCGAGCGCCAGTTCATCATGAAGGCGACCAGCGCCAGGCCGCCGGGCGAACCGTCGATGCGGACGTCGAATCTGCCCCAGCGCGCGCCACCGGCAATCGCTGCGGTGACCAGGTCCGGCGCCGCCAGCGGCAACTGCGTATCGGCATGGAGAAACAGAAAAGTGTCGCCGCTGGCTTTCCCGGCCCCGGCATTCATTTGCGCGCCCCGGCCGCGGGCGGCGGTGGTGACGCAATCGGCGAGGGGCTGGGCAAGGCGGACCGTGCCATCGTCGCTGCCGCCATCGACGACGATGATTTCGCCGCCCCGGGCGCGAAATTCCTGCAGTCGTTCGAGCGCCTGAACGATGCCGCCGGCTTCGTTCAGAACCGGGATGACGATGGAAATTCCAGGTCTCTTCACGCGTCGATTTTCGCTGATTTCCTGTTGCCGGCGTTCACGAATCGGGGGCGGGGCAGGCCGCCTCGTTCTCGACGAAGCGGAAATCGGCGAAGCCGGCATGGGCCTTCTCGCCGGTGTTGTCGGTATCCGAGGCGATGGCCAGGCCGCTCAACTGCCCGCCAACATCGCCGAAGGCGAGCTGAAAGTCCTTGCGGACATTGCGTCGCTCCTGCACCCAGGCGCCCGCCTTGCCGGCGCCGGAGCGCAACACCAGCATGCGGGTGCGGTCGGTGTAGGCGTTGTCCTTCAGGGTGCCGACGGGATGAATGTTGTCCCAGACGTAGTTGAGTGCCGCATCGGGCACCTGATCGCCGTAGATGGAGCGGGCCAGCGCGAGCTTGGTGCGGGTGCCGAGACCGAGTTGCTCCGGCGGCACGCTGAATGTCAGATAAACCCGCGCGGCGTAGTCGTCACCGGACTTCCGGTTCATGTCGGCCGACGCCACCGGGGCGTCGATTCGCCATTGCCAGCATAAAATCGGGGTTTTCTTCAGGTCGACCGCAACCGGACGTCCCAGCAGGGCCATGCTTTTGTCGGCCTGCGCCTCGATGGCGACTACGCCATCCCAGCGTCGCAGGGCGTAGCGCGTGGGCGGGTATTTCTCGTTCAGACGCTCGATTTTCCAGGGCGCCGGAATTGCCGGGTCGGCTTCACTGAAACGGCCCACCCAGATCGGCTCCGCCGAAACGCCAAGGGCTGCGCAGAGCAGTGCGGCGGGCAAAAAAAATCTCGCGACTGCCATCTGGATTACCCCCGCCGCCAGGCATGGAAACGTTCGACCCAGGCCAGCAGTTTCTGCGGCGCATGCGCCTTCTTCCAGTTGCCGGCGACGAACTTGTTGGCCTCGGCCAGAGTCGGGTAGATGTGAATGGTGCCGAGGATCTTGTTCAACCCGATGCCTTGCTTCATGGCCAGTACATATTCGGCGATCAGGTCGCCGGCATGCTCGCCGACGAAGGTGACGCCGAGAATCTTGTCCTTGCCCGGCACCGTCAGCACCTTGATGAAACCGTGCGCCGCGCTGTCGGCGATGGCGCGGTCGAGGTCGTCGATGCCGTAGGTGGTGACTTCATGGGGAATGCCTTTCTCTTTCGCCTCCAGCTCGTTGAGACCAACGCGCGCCACTTCGGGTTCGACGAAAGTTGCCCAGGGGATCACCGCGTAATCCGCCTTGAATTTCTTGAACGGGTCGAACAGCGCGTTGACCGCGGCATACCAGGCCTGATGGGCGGCGGTATGGGTGAACTGGAAGGGGCCGGCGACATCCCCGGCAGCGTAGATGTTGGGATAGCTGGTTTGCAGGAATTCGTTGGTATCGACCGTGCGTCCGGTCGGGATGCCCAGTTCCTCAAGGCCAAAACCCTTCAGGTTGGCGGCGCGGCCGACGGCGACCAGCACGGCGTCGAACGGAATCCGCACATCCTTGCCTTCATGCTCGGCGATCAGGATTTTCTCGCCGTTGTCGATGATGAACTCCTTGGCCCGGTGGTCGACCAGCACGGCAACTCCCTCGGCGCGGAAACGTTGCGTGACCAGTTCGGAGACCTCGGGGTCTTCGCGCAGCATGATGCGCGGGGCCATCTCGACCTGGGTTACCCGGGCGCCAAGCCGGGCAAAGGCCTGGGTCAGTTCGCAGCCGATCGGACCGCCGCCGAGCACGACCAGGCGTTGTGGCAGTTCGCGCAGGTCCCAGACGTTGTCCGAGGTCAGGTAGCCGACCGCTTCGATGCCGGGAATCGGCGGCACGAAGGGGCGGGCGCCGGTGGCGATGACGATGCTGCGGGTCGTAAGGCGTTGCGTACTGCCATCGTCGCGGGTGATATCGACTTCCCAGGGCGAAACGATCTTGGCGCTGCCGTGCACGACATCGACGCCCAGTCCGCTGTAGCGCTCGGCTGAGTCGTGCGGTTCAACTGTCTTGATCACCGCCTGCACGCGCTGCATCACATCGGCAAATTCAAACTGGGCGTTGGCCGAAGCAATGCCAAATTCGCGCGCGCGGGCGATATGCGATAGAAATTTCGCCGAGCGGATCAGCGCCTTCGACGGGACGCAGCCGGTGTTCAGGCAATCCCCGCCCAGCTTGTGCTGCTCGACCAGCGTCACCTTGGCCTTGACGGCGGCGGCGAAGTAGGAAGATACCAGCCCGGCGCTGCCGCCGCCGATGACCACCAGATTGCGCTCGAAGCGCGCCGGCTTCTTCCAGCCGGCAAAGACCTTGTTGGCATGAATGATCTCGACGACCTTGCGGGCGATCAGCGGAAAGATGCCGAGCAGCGCAAATGCGCCGAGCAGTCCCGGCGAGAGGATGCCGGACAGCGAATCGAGCCTGGCCAACTGGGTGCCGGCGTTGACGTACACCACGGTGCCGGCCAGCATCCCGAGCTGACTGACCCAGTAGAAGGTGCGCGCTTTCATTGCCGTCAGGCCGAGCAGCAGGTTGATCAGGAAGAAGGGGAAAACCGGCACCAGGCGCAGGGTGAACAGATAGAGCGCGCCTTCGCGGCGCACGCCGGCGTCGATCGCCGCCAAGCGCTGGCCAAAGCGCCGGGTCACCCAGTCACGGAGCAGGAAGCGCGACATCAGGAAGGCCAGCGTCGCGCCGATGGTCGAGGCAAACGAGATGATCACCGTGCCCCAGAACAGCCCGAACACCGCGCCGCCGGCCAGCGTCAGCAGTACGGCGCCGGGAATGGAGAGGGCGGTGGCCAGCACATAGATAACGAAATAGGCAGCGCTGCTCAGGAACGGGCTGTCTGCATGGAAGGCCGCGATCGCTGCCTGCTTGTTCTTGAGCGTCTGCAGGTTAAGGTATTGGCCAAGGTCGAACGCATAAAACGCGGCAATCGCCAATCCCAACGCCACGACCAATGCCAGCTTGCGATACTGCATGAGATTTTGCCCAGAACGGTTGAAAAATAGCCTGCCTGACGGTTAGTCGGTTGGCAAGCCTGATTTGTTACAGGCTATCGTGATGTTTCATCCGGCGCCGCCCGTTTTCCGCCAGCAGATGGCGGTCCTTCCTGGCGATTGAATGAAGTATGCTGCCGGCGGGACTTTTTTGCCATGCCTGCGGAGCAGGCCGGGCTTGTGTATCATGGCTCCCTTCGGTTGTCCGGAGCCGGGCGCGGCGCAAGGTTCAAGGCGTGGCGAATCCGGTGATTTCGAACTTAGGCAAACTTCTGTCCCGTCCAGATACTGATGATATTTCCGGATTCATTGCGTAGCGTGCGCTCCATATCGCGTTATCTGCCCTACGTATTGGCGCTGGCGGGGATCGTCGTCCTGCTCTGGTGGCTGGCAAGCGGGGCCGCCGGCGGGCAATTTACGTTCGAAAGCTGGCGCGCCCATCACGATACCCTCCTGAACCTGGTGCGGGATCACCCGCGCACCGCGGCGGCGGCCCTGTTCCTGATGCACGTCCTGCTGGCGACGCTGGGCTTGCCGGGCGCGTCGCTGCTGATGCTGGTCGCCGGTGCCGGGTTTGGCGCAATCGCCGGCACGCTGCTCTGCCTGGCCGCCTGCACCATGGGCGCGAGCATGAGCATGCTGGCGGTGCGCCATTTCCTGCAGCCCATAGTGCGGCGAAAAATGGGTGACCGGCTGGCCGGCTTCGACCGCCGTATCGCCAGCGATGGCCCGGCCTATCTGTTCAGCCTGCGCTTGCTGCCGGTGATTCCCTTCGTGCTGGTCAACCTGGCCGCCGGGTTGAGCGGCATGAAGGTGTGGACCTTCACCTGGGTCAGTTTCGTCGGCATGCTGGCCGGCACCTTCGTTTACGTCAATGCCGGGAGCGAACTCGCCCGCATCGAGACGGCCGGCGATATCTACTCGCCGCGCGTGCTGTTCTCCCTTGCCGCGCTGGCCGTGCTGCCTTGGGTGGCCAGGCTGGCACAGGGCGCCTGGCAGCGCAGCGTCAGGATCGGCGCATGACGGCGCCGCGCAGCCTGGTGCTGTTCAATTACGACTGGGATCGCCTGGGTTTTGCGCGCTGGGCGAAGGAGTTTCCGTCCGACAGCGCCGGTTTCGACCTGTTCAGCTTTCCCAGCAATGTGCACCTCGTCAATTTCGATCTGCAAGGCTTTGTCGATCGTCTTGCCGCCAAGGCGGGTCGGGCCGGCTGGCAGGCGGTGACCTCCAACCACGAGCAATTCGGCGCACTGGCCGCGGCCATGCTCGCCGAGCGCATGGGCTGGCCGGGTACGCCGGTCGGCGCGGTGCTGGCCTGTCAGCACAAATTTTATGCGCGGCAGGTTCTCGAGCGGGTCGCACCGGAGGCCAACACGCCGTTCGCCTTGCTGGCATCGCATTACGGCGAGCCGGTACCGGAGGACATCTCCTACCCGGTTTTCGTCAAGCCGGTCAAGGCCGCCTTCTCGGTACTGGCGCGCGTGGTCCATGATCGCGCGGAACTTACGGCGCTGACCCGCTTCGGTTTCTGGGAGCTCTGGGTGATTCGCCATCTGGTCGAGCCGTTCGAGCGCGTCGTTCGCGCCCGCCTGCCCGAGGCCGGCAGCGCCCATCGCATGGTGCTGGAACGGCCGGTCACGGCGCTGCAATACAATC
>JBFZCS010000145.1:0-9216 GCA_041307825.1 Azonexaceae bacterium | reverse complement strand
GCGGCAAGCCGCTCAGCAACTTGGGGTAATAGGGCTTCCCGAGTTGCCGGTAAGCTGCCGCCCAGGACCAGTCATGGATGAAGTCGCCATGCGAATTGGCGCGCATATAAAGCGGCAGGATGCCGAGCGTTGCGCCGCTAACGTCGCGGGCGACCAGGTGGTGCGCCGTCCAGCCGCAGGCCGGGCCGGCCATGCCGTGACGCTCCAGAACGGCGAGAAAATCGGCGTTGAGAAAGGGGTGGCCGACTGGGACCAGTTGCTCCCAGTCGGCGCGGGGAATATCGCTGGCGGCGGATACGGCGGATACGGCAAGCGGCGACATCGTGATGCTCGGTGGGGTGACCGCTGTCAGAGTCGCACGGCTGCCATCAGTTCCGTCAGGCGGCCTCAGTGGGGGAGCGGGCAGGCAAGCCGGCGGCAAAGCGCCGCTTCTCGGCGGCGGTCATCTGCTTCACGCGATACTCGGCTTTCAATGCCGACGAGCGGTCGGCATGCGTTTCGCAACCCAGCAGCCGGGCCGGCGGGTGCGAGCGGGTGTAGCGCGCCCCGGAGCCGTTCAGGTGCGCCGCGTAGCGCGCTGCGACGTCGATGGCGATGCCCGTGTAAATACTGCCGTCAGCGCATTCGATCAGGTAAACGAACCAAGACTTCCGCGTCGTCATGTCGCGCTTGAGTGCAGAATCATGACGCGCGCCCTGGCTGGCCGCGCATCCTGATTCCCTTACTTGCCCAAGGTGGCGAGGGCAGCGTCGTAATTCGGCTCGTTGGCGATTTCACCGACCATTTCGCTGTAGAGGACATGGTCGCTTTCATCGAGCACGACCACTGCACGCGCCGCGACGCCGGTCAGCGGGCCGGTCTTGACGGCAACGCCATAGGTTTCCAGAAAGTCACTGCCGCGCATGGTCGACAGGGTCAGCACGTTGTCCAGTCCTTCGGCGCCGCAGAAACGGCTCTGGGCGAAGGGGAGGTCGGCGGAAATGCAGAGGACGACGGTGTTGGCGGCGTCATTGGCGCGCTGGTTGAACTTGCGCACCGAGGTCGCGCAGGTCGGCGTATCGATGCTCGGGAAGATGTTCAGGACTTTTCGCTTGCCGGCCAGACTGGCCAGGCTGACATCGGCCAGATCCTTGCCGACCAGCGAAAAGGCGGGGGCCTGGTCGCCCTTGACGGGGAAGCGGCCACTGACTTCGACGGGGTTGCCGCCAAGGGTTACGGTATTTGCCATGTGATTCTCCTGGTTGGTGGGGTGTGCATGAGGGTGGCGAAAACCGGCAGCTTACCCCATGGTTTTCAGATGCTGGATGATTTCCCCAGCCATCGGCTGGGCATCGCCATAGAGCATGCGGCAGTTGTCGGTATAGAACAGCGCATTCTCGACGCCCGAGTAGCCGGTGCCCTTGCCGCGTTTGATGACGATCACATTCTGCGCCTGGTCGGCGTTAAGGATCGGCATGCCGTAGATCGGACTCGACTTGTCGGTGCGGGCGCTCGGATTGACTACGTCGTTGGCGCCGATGATCAGCGCCACGTCGGCCTGCGCGAACTCGCCGTTGATTTCCTCGAGATCGAAGATCTTGTCGTAGGGCACCCCGGCCTCGGCCAGCAGCACGTTCATGTGGCCCGGCATGCGCCCGGCCACCGGATGGATGGCGAACTTCACCGTGACGCCGGCTTCCTCGAGGATTGAGGTCATTTCCCAGACCTTGTGCTGGGCGTGCGCCACCGCCATGCCGTAGCCCGGCACGATGATGACCTTGCTGGCGTAACGCATCAACGCTGCCGCGTCGAGGGCGCTGAGTTCCCTCATCGTTCCCTCGATCGCCTGGCCGCCCGCCGAACTGGCGACCATCGGGACGAACAGGATGTTGGAAATCGGGCGGTTCATCGCCTTGGCCATCAACTGGGTGAGCAGCGTGCCGGCGGCGCCGACGACGATGCCGGCGATGATCAATGCCGGGTTGCCGAGGACGTAGCCCTCCAAGCCGACGGCGAGGCCGGTGAAGGCGTTGAGCAGCGAAATCACCACCGGCATGTCGGCGCCGCCGATGGGCAGCGTGACGATGACGCCGAGCACCAGCGCGATGGCGAAGAAGACCAGGATCAGCCAGGGCGGGGCGGGGGCCAGGACGATCATCGCGGCGCCGAAGCCGAGCGCGGCGAGCGCCAGCAGGACGTTGATAACGTTTTGCGCCGGCAGGCGGTGCGTCTTCTTGATCAGCCCCTGCAATTTCGCGTAGGCGATACAGGAACCGGTGAAGGAAACCGAACCGATCAGCGCCCCGATCACGGCCAGGGTGATGACGGCGACACTATGGCTGCCGGCCCGCGCGAATTCGATGGCGGCAATTGCCGCCGCCGCGCCGCCGCCCATGCCGTTGTAGATGGCGACCATCTGCGGCATGTCGGTCATCTTGACCTTCTTGCCGGAGATCCAGGCAGCGGCGCCGCCGATGCCGAGCGCGGCAAGCATCAGGGCGAGGTTTCTCAATCCGGGAATCAGGAAGGTGCCGGCGATCGCGATCAGCATGCCGTAACCGGCCCAGACGATGCCTTGGCGGGCGCTGGCCGGTGAACTCATGCCTTTCAGGCCGACGATGAAGAGCAGCGCGCCAATGAACCAGGCGCCTTGAACGTAGAGGGGCAGTGTCATTTCGCACCCTCCTTCTTCTTGAACATGGCGAGCATGCGTTCGGTCACCACGTAACCGCCGGCAGCATTGGCCGCGCCGAGCGCGACGGCGAAGAAACCGATGGCCTGTTCAAGAGCGGTCTCGGCCGAACCGAGGGCGGCCATGGCGCCGACCACCACCACGCCGTGGATGAAGTTTGAACCGGACATCAGCGGCGTGTGCAGGATGACCGGCACCTTGGCGATTATCTCGTAGCCGGTGAAGGCGGCGAGCATGAAAATGTATAGCGTGAGCATGCCGTCCATCATGCGTCTCCCATAATCTGCTTGACGGCAGCGTTCACCGTGGCGCCGTCCTTGCACAGCAAAGTGCCGGCGACGATTTCGTCATCCCAGTCAAAAACCAGTTCGCCGTCCTTGATCCACGGCGAGATGAAGTTGTAGATGTTCTTGGCGTAAAGCTCGGAGGCATGGGTCGGCATGCGCGACGACAGGTTGAGCGGACCGTGAATATTCACGTCGTTGGCGATGACATGTTCGCCAGGCTGGGTGAGCGCGCAGTTGCCCCCCGACTCGGCGGCCATGTCGACGATGATGGCGCCGTATTTCATGCGTTTTACCATGTCGACCGTGACAATCACCGGCGCCTTCCTGCCGGGAACCGCCGCGGTGGTGATCACCACGTCCGCCTGGGCAACTGCTTTCGCCAGTTTCTCGGCCTGAGCGGCTTTTTCCTCGGCGGTCAGTTCGCGGGCATAACCGCCGGCGCCATCGGCGGAAACACCGGTGTCGACGAATTTGGCGCCGAGCGACTCGATCTGCTCGCGTGCCGCCGAACGCACGTCGTAGGCTTCGACCATGGCGCCCAGGCGCTTGCAGGTGGCGATCGCCTGCAGGCCGGCGACGCCGGCGCCGATCACCAGAACGCGGGCCGGGCGGATGGTGCCGGCCGCGGTGGTCAGCATCGGGAAGAATTTCGTGCACCGGGCAGCGGCGATCAGGCCGCACTGGTAGCCGGCACAGGAGGCTTGCGACGAGAGTGCATCCATGCTCTGGGCGCGCGAGATACGCGGCACCAGTTCGAGCGCGAAGGCGGTGATCTTCCTGGCATTCAAGGCAGCGAGGCGCGCCTTGTCCTCGAACGGCTTGAGCAGCCCGATCAGGACGCTGCCTTCCGGCATTGCGGCGATTTCCTCGGGCGAGGGCGGGGCCACCCGCATGATCAGGCCGGCCTTGTCGTAGGCTTCCGTAATGCCGGTGACCACGGTGACATCGGGGAAATCCTGATCGAGAAAACGACTCTCGATCGCAGCGCTTTGCTCCATGCGCAGGCGCGCGCCAAGCGCGGCAAATTTTTTGGCTGTCTCCGGGACGAGGGCGGTCCGGCTCTCGCCGGGTGCGCGCTCCCGCACGACTGCTATGCATAACTGCATGCTGGATTCTCCATTGTTGATGCGCGCATTTTAGAGGCTTTTGATATTCCTTGTCAGCCGGTCTCGGGCGGATCAAGTTCTGGCGGTCGCTTGCTGAAGCGAATTTCCTCGGGGTATGGGAAGAAATCCTCGACATGCCCGTCGCGGATTTTTTGCTGGGCGACCTGCCAGAACCTGGCGTTCAGCAGGTCGCGATGGTATTGGTGGAAAACCTTGCGCAACGTCGGCGAGGCGAGCAGGAAGGTGCTGAACTCTTCCGGAAATACGTCGTTCTTGGCGACCGGGTACCAGACTTCGCCCGACATTTCGGTTTCAAAATCAGGCGCCGGCGGAATGTTGCGGAAGTTGCAATCCGTCATGTATTCGATTTCGTCGTAGTCGTAAAACACCACGCGCCCGAAACGGGTAACGCCAAAGTTCTTCCACAACATGTCGCCCGGGAAAATATTGGCCTGGGCCATTTCGCGAATGGCGCTGCCATATTCCCTGATCGCGTGTTCCATGCCCTCGATGTTGTTGGTGCGTTCCATCCGGTCGAGGTGGATGTTCAATGGCTCCATCCGGCGCTCGACATAGATGTGCTTGATGATCAGTGTTTCGCCCTTGATTTCGAAGCATGAGGGAGCGAGCTGGCGCAACTCTTCCATGACTTCCTCGTTGAAGCGCTTGAGTGGAAAGGCAGCGTTGGAGAATTCGATCGTATCGGCCATCCGGCCGACGCGGTCGACCTGCTTGACCATCAGGAATTTTCTTTTGACCGTGGCCCGGTCCATGTTCTTCGAAGCGCCGAAGACATCCTTGATGATCTTGAAGACATAAGGGTAGGACGGCAGCGTGAACACCAGCATGACCAGACCGCGAATGCCGGGGGCCATGATGAATTTGTCTTCCGAATGGCGCAGGTGGTAGATGAAATCGCGGAAGAACATGGTTTTGCCCTGCTTGCCAAGGCCGAGCATGATGTAAAGCTCGGAACGAGGCTTGTTGGGCAGGATGGAACGCAGGAACTGCACGTAGCCCGAGGGGACTTCCATGTCGACCATGAAATAGGCGCGCGACAGCGAGAACAGCACGCCGATCCGCCAGGCGTCGAGCAAAATGGTGTCGAGGAACAGCTTGCCGTTTTCGTCATGGAGGACGGGGACCGCGAAGGGATACTCGAACGAGCCGTTGATCGCCTTGCCGATGATGTAGGCCGCCTTGTTGCGATAGAAGGGCGAGCCGAGAACCTGGATCTGGAAATTGACATCCACGGCCGGCAACTCCTTCAGGTAGCTGACAACCGCACGACAGACATCGTTGACGTCCCGCTCGAGGTCGGCAAACGGGCGCTGCCATTCAAAATCGCCGACGATCTTGCGGATCGACCCGCGCAGACCGTCTTCCATCGCGTAGTAGCTGCGATAAGTGGGGGTTTGGTCGGGTTCGATGTTTTCGACCGACAGGCTGGGGCGGACAAAAATGAAATCGTTGCGGAAATAGTCGCTGTGCAGGATCTTCGTCGTCACCGAATTGAAGAAGGTTTCGGCCAGTTCCGGCTGCTTGTGGTTAAGCAGCAGCCCGATGTAAAGCAGCTTGACCTGCTGCCAGGTGTTTTCGTCGAGGTTCCCGGCGTCGAATTCATTGCGCAGGCGTTCGACGCATTCGTCGACACGGTCGTCGTAAAAGCGGATGCGTTCCTTGACGGCCTTGTGCACCCCGAGCCAGTCGCCTTGTTCGAAGCGTTCCTTGGCCTCTTTGCTGGTTTCACGAAACAGCTTGTAGTGCTTGTTGAAGCCCTGGATTGTCGCTAGCGCAATCTGGTGGGCATTGGCGCCGTAAAGGCCGACGGATATTTTCATTGTGCGGAGCCGGAGGCGATGGAAAGCGCCAATTTTAGCACCTGCTGAAACTCCGCAAGTGGCTGGCGGAGATACGCTTTTTCACGCATAATTATCAATGCTGCGGATCAGGAATATTGCGGCAGGCCGCGTGCCAGTCGCGGCAACAAACGACGAAAAGCTGTCTCCCAAAAACACGCACGGAGTGGATATGTCATCTCACATCAAGGTTCCGCAAGGCGGTTCAAAAATTGTTCCGGGACAACCGGTACCCAACAATCCGATCATTCCCTTCATCGAAGGCGACGGTATCGGCATCGATATCACGCCGGTCATGATCAAGGTGATCGACGCCGCCGTCGCCAAGGCCTACGGCGGCGTCAAGAAAATTCACTGGATGGAAGTCTACGCCGGTGAAAAATCCACCCGCCTCTACGGTCCGGACGAGTGGTTCCCGACCGAAACCTTCGACGCCCTCAAGGAATACTCCGTCTCCATCAAGGGCCCGATGACGACCCCGGTCGGCGGCGGCATCCGTTCGCTGAACGTTGCCCTGCGCCAGGAGCTCGATCTCTACCAGTGCGTGCGTCCGATTCAATATTTCAAGGGTGTGCCGTCGCCGCTGAAGAATCCGGAACTGACCAACATGGTCATCTTTCGCGAGAATACCGAGGACATCTACGCCGGTATCGAATGGGCCGCCGAATCGGAAGGCGCCAGGAAGGTCATCAAGTTCCTGCAGGATGAAATGGGTGTCAAAAAAATCCGCTTCCCGCTCACCTCGGGCATCGGCATCAAGCCAATCTCGGTCGAAGGCACCACGCGCCTGGTGCGCGCCGCGCTCAAGTACGTCATCGCCAACGACCGCAAGTCGCTGACCATCGTGCACAAGGGCAACATCATGAAGTTCACCGAAGGCCTGTTCCGTGATGTTGCCTACAAGGTGGCCCAGGAAGAGTTTGGCGCCGAACTGGTGGATGGTGGCCCGTGGTGCAAGTTCAAGAACCCGAAGAGCGGCCGCGAAGTCATCGTCAAGGATTCCATCGCCGACGCCTTCCTGCAGCAGATCCTGCTGCGTCCGGCCGAGTACGACACCATCGTCACCACCAACCTGAACGGCGACTATATCTCCGACGCGCTGGCCGCCCAGGTCGGTGGCATCGGCATCGCGCCGGGCGCCAACATCTCCGACCAGTACGCCTGCTTCGAAGCCACCCACGGCACGGCCCCGAAGTACGCCGGTCTGGACAAGGTGAATCCGGGTTCGCTGATTCTCTCCGCCGAAATGATGCTGCGTCATATGGGCTGGACGGAAGCGGCCAATCTGATCATCAAGGCCATGGAAGCGGCCATCGGCGACAAGCAAGTCACCTATGACTTCGCGCGCCTGATGGAAGGCGCCGAGGAATTGTCCTGCTCCGCCTTCGGCGACGCGATGATCGCCCGCATGTAAGCTGTCGCCCTGCCTGATTGATTCGAGGCCCCCGCAAGGGGGCTTCCTTTTGGTGAACCACGAATGACTTCCGAACTTCCACAACAACCCCTGACCCCAGAAGAACTGGCGCAGCGCCGGAAAAAAGTCCGGAACGTGGTGCTGCTGCGCGCCTTCCTGTTCGGCCTGATGGTCGCCGCCTGGTGGATTCTCTTCGCCCCGGACTCCCTGGTCGATCCCGCTACGAAGAATTCGCTGGGCATCGCCGCCGGCCTGATCGCGATGGGCGCCTACCTCTATTTTTTGCGCGAGGCGCTGTTTCCGAGGAAGTGAAAGCGGCGGCGATCGGCCACAAGCGGTCCTGGCCAATTACGCTCCGAACCGGTCAGCGGGACTCATTGAGCATACGTACTCTAAAAACCTGTGGTTGCGCCAGTGTTGAACCGCGGGTAGTGTTCAGGCTGTCCGGTTCTGCTGTCGCATAGCGAGATGAATACGAAAGCAACTCGCACGATCCCATGCGGAACAAGCCCTTCGGACAGTGTCCTGCATTCGAGATTGTTGAATAGTGACGGAACCAAAGGACACTTTTGATATCTAGTATCGCTCGCCCGTACCAGTCGGGACGCGGACGTGCAGTAAGCAACCCCGGATTTGCCCCTCGAAAGGAGAATAACCGTGCAGGGAAGCAGTCGAAACTACATATTGTCGGCAGCGGCCGCCATCGTTTTGTTCGCGTCAGGTGGGGCCTTCGGGCAGACGCCTGCTCGCGCGCCGGCGAATCCCCAGTTCAAGTTCTCGACTCCCATCGCCCCGGGCGTCGCCGTGCCGGACAAGATCGAAAGCTCCATCGGCACCCTCAATCTGACCTACGGCTATCCCAAGGCAGACACCGTCGAGAAAATCTATGACAACCTCGATCGTTCGCGCGCCCTGCAGGCTTACCTCATGGCGATCCCGATCGTGAACCAGGCTGGCATGCGCGACTCGCTCAGCAAATTCGGGCCGGCCAACCAGACTGATGTCATTTGGGAAGACCTCGTTGATGCCCGGACGGTAGAACTCACGGCGAACGACAACACCATCTACAACTTCATCTGGCTCGACACGAAGAAAGGTCCACTGGTCGTTGAGATTCCGCCCGAGGTCCTGGGCGCCGTGAACGATTTCTGGTATCGCTGGGTCGCCGATGTGGGCATCACCGGGGAGGATCGGGGCAAAGGTGGCAAATACCTCTTTCTGCCGCCCGGGTACAAGGGTGAGATCCCTGCAGGCTATGTGGTCGTTCGGCCGAGCACGTTTGGCAACTGGCTTTTCTTTCGCGCCTTCCTCGTCGATGGCGCCACCAAGCCCGGCGTCGAGTTGGTCAAGAAGCACCTGAAGATCTATCAACTCTCGGAGGCCGCGAATCCTCCGGCGATCAAGTTCGCCAATGCCTCGGGCGTTCCCGCAAACTTTGTCGCGCCCGGCGACTACGCGTTCTGGGAGCTATTGAACAAGGTCATCCAGGAAGAGCCCACGGAAGGTAGCGACCCGACGACGCTTGGCCTCTTTGCCTCCATCGGCATTGTCAAAGGCCAGCCTTTCGCGCCCGACCAACGGATGAAGAAGATACTCACGGATGCGGCAAACATCGGTGCCGTGACGGCGCGTACCATCGCCTTCAAGGTGCACTCGAAAGATGCCTACTTCTTCCCGGACAGCGCCTGGCGCCTGCCCTTCTTCGGCGGCTACAAGTTCGAGAGCGCGCCCGGCGTGACGAACATGGACGGCTACATCTTCTACTACTACTTTGCTACCGGCGTTACCCCGGCCATGGAGATGAAGATGGTCGGCAAGGGGTCGCAGTATCCGTGGGCAGTTCAGGATTCGAAGGGCAACCCTTTCGACGGCGGCAAGA
>JBFZCS010000144.1:0-2989 GCA_041307825.1 Azonexaceae bacterium | reverse complement strand
GACGTTCTCGCTGATCATGTTCTTCGTGGGCGGACTGATGATCCTGGCAGTGCGCGCCGAGTTGTTCCAGCCCGGCCTGCAGTTGATTCAACCGGAGTTCTTCAACCAGCTGATCGGCGTGCATGCGCTGGTGATGATCTTCGCCGCGCTGATGCCGGCCGCCACCGGCTTCGCCAACTGGATGCTGCCGCTGATGATCGGCGCCCCGGACATGGCCCTGCCCCGCCTCAACAACTGGGGCTTCTGGCTACTCCCGCCGGCCGCCATCCTGCTCACCCTGCCGTTCACGCTGGCCTTGTTCGGCATCGGCGACGGCGCCATCGCCACCGGCTGGACCTTCTACGCGCCGTTGTCGGTCCAGGGCGGCATGGGCGTCGACTTCGCCATCCTTGCCGTGCATATCCTCGGCATCTCGTCGATCATGGGCTCGATCAACGTCATCGTCACCATCTTGAACATGCGCGCACCCGGCATGACCCTGATGAAGATGCCGCTCTTCGCCTGGGGCTGGCTGATCACCGCCTTCCTGCTGATCGCCACCCTGCCCGTGCTGGCCGGCGCGGTGACCATGCTGCTCACTGACCGCCATTTCGGCACCCATTTCTTCGATGCCGCCGGCGGCGGCGACCCCATCCTCTTCCAGCACCTGTTCTGGTTCTTCGGCCACCCCGAGGTCTATATCCTGCTGCTGCCGGTCTGGGGCCTGATGCCGCACGTGTTGTCGACCTTCTCACGCAAGCCGACCTACGGCTACAAGGCGCAGGTCTACAGCTTCATCGCCATCGGCGTGCTGTCACTGGTCGTCTGGGCCCACCATTTCTTCACTGCCGGCATGCCGGTTCCGGCACTGATCTACTTCATGTTCAGCACGATGCTGATCTCGCTGCCGCTGGCGGTGCTGTTCTTCTGCTGGATCGCCACCATGTGGAAGGGCGCGATGACCTTCGAGACGCCGATGCTGTTCGCGGTCGGCTTCATCGTCCTCTTCGGCATTGCCGGGCTGACCGGGCTGATCCTCGCCGACGTCGCGGCCGACGCCCAGTACCACCACAGTTACTTCGTCGTCGCCCACTTCCACTACGCTCTGTTCGCCGGCGGCATCATGGGCGTAATGACCGGCGTTTACTACTGGTTGCCGAAGTGGACCGGGCACATGTACAGCGAGACGCTGGGCAAGTGGCACTTCTGGCTGACGGTGGTCTCGTTCAACCTGACCTTCATCCCGCAGTTCTTCCTCGGACTGGCCGGCATGCCGCGGCGCATCCCCGACTACGCGCTGCAGTTCGCCGAATTCAACGCCATCTCCACCGTCGGCGCCTTCATCCTCGGCATCAGCCAGCTGCTCTTCGCCTGGAACGTCTGGCTCTGCATACGCGGCGGCCCGAAGGCCGAAGCCCGTGCCTGGGAGGGCGCCGAAGGCCTCGAATGGGAACTGCCCTCGCCGCCGCCACACCACAGCTGGGAAATCCAGCCGGTGATCAAATAAGTGGCGCCGGACATGAACGAGCCGTTCTCCGCCGAAGACCTCGCCCGCCGCCGCACGGCCTCGCGCCGCCTCGGCTGGGCCATCGGCGCCGCCGTCCTGGCCTTGTACCTGATCGGTCTGCTCTTCAAGCGCTAACATGAGCGAGAGCGTCCATCCCGCCCCCGTCAGCCACCGGCCGCTCGTCATCCGGTTGCTGCTGATGGTGTTGGCCGCCTCGCTGTTCGCCTTCGCCATGGTGCCGCTGTACAACGTGCTTTGCGAGGTCACCGGTTTCAATGGCAAGACCGGCGGCCAGGGCGTGATCCGCGACGGCTTCGGCGCCGGCGGGCTGCAGGCCGCGGCCCCGACCAATGCCGTCGACACCAGCCGCACCATCCGCATCGAATTCACCGGGACGGTGATGCCCGGGTTGCCGTGGGACATGCGCCCGCTGACTACCCAACTCGATATCCACCCCGGCGAACTCCAGCAGGTCAGCTACCTGGTGCGCAACACCTCGGATCGCACCATCACCGGCCAGGCCGTGCCCAGCGTCACCCCCGGCCAGGCTGCACAGCACTTCGAGAAGATCGAATGCTTCTGTTTCGAGCAGCAGACGCTCGCCCCCGGCGAATCGCAGGAAATGCCCCTGGCTTTCATCGTCAAGTCGGAGGTCGACCGCGACATTGCCCACATCACCCTTTCCTATGCATTCTTCAGCATCGAAGGGCAACGCCAGACATTGACCAGCAAAGGGGAGTCCCGATGAAAGCACCCACTGCCCAGGCCGCACCGCGGGATCACTACTTCGTCCCTGAGCCAAGCCTATACCCGGTCATCCTGTCCAGCGGGATGTTCCTGCTCGCGCTTGGCTTCATCCAGGCCATGAATTCCTTTCCGCTCGGAAAATGGGTCATGCTCGGCGGCTTCATGGTCATACTCTATGTTCTCTTCGGCTGGTTCGGGCGGGTGATCAGCGAGTCGCAGAGCGGTTCCTACCGCGACTGGGAAGACCGCTCCTTCCGCCACGGCATGATCTGGTTCATCAGCACCGAGGTGATGTTCTTCGCCGCTTTCTTCGGCGCCCTCTTCTACATGCGGGTCATCTCGGTACCCGAACTCGGCAACATGATGAGCGACCACGGCACCAGCCTGTGGCCCGACTTCACCGGCACCTGGCCGACCAGCGGACCCAAAGGCGCGCAGTTCACGCCGATGGGCGCCTGGGGAATCCCGGCCATCAATACCGCTCTGCTCCTCACTTCTGGCGCGACCGTGACCTGGGCGCACTGGGGCTTGCTGCGCAACAATCGCGCTCACCTGGTTCTCGGACTCGCTGCCACCGTGCTGCTCGGCACCTTGTTCCTTGGTTTTCAGGCGTACGAGTACTACCACGCCTACACCGAGCTCGGGCTGACCATGGGCGCCGGCGCCTATGGGGCGACCTTCTTCATGCTCACCGGTTTCCACGGCTTCCACGTCACGCTCGGCACCATCATGCTGCTGGTCATCCTGCTACGCAGC
>JBFZCS010000143.1:0-3345 GCA_041307825.1 Azonexaceae bacterium | reverse complement strand
CGCAAGCCGGAATGCGCGCGCTGTGTCGTCTTCGACCTGTGCGCGTTCAAGGGAAAGACGGCATGAAGGTCGCCAGCAGCCTAGTCAGCGGCCTCTACCCGACGCCGGAGCTGGCCGCCGACGCCGTGCACAATGCGCTGCAAGGCGCCGGCCTGCAACGCGCCGACAGCGTCCTGCTCTTTCTCACCCGCGACTATGTACGCCACGCGCAGCCGGCCATCGTCGCCGCCGCACGCGCCGCCGGCACCCTGCAGGTCAGCGGCTGCACCGCCTTCGGGCTGTTGAACGAACGGGGCTGGCTGCTCGACCAGCCCGGCGCGGCGGCGCTGGTCTTCGCGCACCCGGCCCCGCCGGCGGCAGCAGATGATACGCAACCGCTACTCTCGTTCAGCGGCCAGCACACCCTGCCTTACGCTTGGCAAGCGATGCCAGAACGCGCCGGCCTGCTCGACGCCGAGGCGGTGACCTGGTCGCATGGCCGGATAGCCGAGCAACCTGGCGCCGAAACCAGGCTGTCCGGTTTGCGCACCCGGCTATGCCTGTCCACCGGCCTGCGCCTGCTGAACCTGCCGCTCACGGTCAACGCCGCCGCCGGCTACGATCTGCGCCGGCTTGGCGGCCTCGCCCCGCTCGACAGCCTGCGTCGCCACCTGCCAGCCGAACTGCGCGCCGACCCGCCACTGCACCAGATCGCCATTGTGCGGGAAATGGGCGCTCCTGCCGTCCCGATCCTGACTGCCAACGCTGACTGCTCGCTGACCCTGGCCGAACCACTGGAAATCGGCGAGCATGTCCACTGGGCGATCCGCCAGCCGCTGAGCACCGAACAGGACATGCGGCAATCGCTGCTTGCCGCCCCCCAAGGGGACTTCCTACGGGGCGCGGTCGACCCCGAAAAAAGGCCGGATTTCGCGCTGATGTTTTCCTGCCTCGGGCGCGGCCCGCTGTTCTATGGCAACGACGACCGCGACCTTCTGGTTTTTCGCGAACAATTCCCCGGCGTGCCGCTGATCGGCGCCTACGGCAGCGGCCAGATCGCCCCGGCGGGCGGGAGAAACCGGCTGTTCCAGAATACCGTCGTCACCCTGCTCTGCGAAAGCGCCCATGTTTAATCCATCGCGCGAGCAGGTGCGCCGGTTCTTCTGCGATGCCTGGAAAAAGCATCAGGATCGCCTGCCGCTGGTCGGCGCCGAAGTCGCCGCCGCCGACATCGCCGCGCGCCATCCCGAATATCACGCCCTGCTTGCCGACAGCGCCGGCGCCCTCGGCAAGGAATGGACGCCGGAAGGCGGACAGACCAACCCTTTCCTCCACCTCTCGCTGCACCTTGCCATCCACGAACAGGTCAGCATCGACCAGCCGCCAGGCATCCGCGCCGCCTACGAGGCGCTGCGGGCGCGCATGGACCCGCACGATGCCGAACATGTCCTGCTCGAATGCCTGGGTGAGACCATCTGGCGCGCCCAGCGCGCGGGCGGGCCGATGGATGCGCTGGCCTACGTCGACGCCGTGCGGCGCAAGGCCAGCTTGATCTGAGACTGCCTTCCGCGCCCCGAAGGAAGTCCCCTTGGGGGAATCAGCGTGGCAGCGTGTAGCTGTCCTGCGTCATCAGGTCGACGCCGCACTCGAGGCGCTCGATCCAGTTGATGAATTTGTTCACCGCGTCCTTGCCGACGAAACGGTTGCCGTGCTGCGGCACGATCTGATCGATGTCGAGCTGGCGCACCATGTTCGCCCAGTATTTACAGACCTTGCCGGACACGATGTAGCGCTTGTGGAAGCCTTCCATGAACGGCACGTGGCTGTCGAAATCGGTGATCGGCTGGGCAGCCTTGTCCGGCGAAACCAGCGAGGTGCCGAGGTCGCCTGAAAACAGGATCTTGGCGACCGGATCATAGAACTGGAAATTTCCCTCGGCGTGCATGAAATGCGCCGGCAGGGCTGCGATCCGGCACTGGCCGAGCTGAATCAGCATGCCTTGGTCGGGAATTCCGATGATTCGCGCCGACACATCCTTGCCGGTCGTGAAATGGGGGACGAAGCGCGTCCACAGGCTGGAAATCATCACCTTGCAGTGCGAGGCGACGAACCACTTGTTTACCGAGGCGATGATGTCCGGGTCAGGGTGCGAGGCGAAGATGTAATCGAGATCACGTGACGAGAAAAACCGCTGCATGTCCATCAACAGCCCGGCATAGGTCATGTTGCCGCCCGGATCGATCAGCGCGCCGTGGCCGTTGTCGACCACGAGAAACTGGTTGCACTGCACCGCGCCGCTGGTGTTTTCGTCAACCAGGTCGTAAAAGGCGTGGACGATATGCTTGCCATTGTTGAACAGCTCGACTGCCATGACTTCCCCCCAAAAGAAATTAGCACCATAAAACCAAGGGCTGGCACCAGCCCGGATTATCCATCTACCGACGGTTTCCTGCCAGCATTGTTCGTACTACTGCTCGTCCGCCGGCGGCGCTACCTTGGTCACTTCTTCGAGCGAGGTCAGCCCCTGAGCGACCTTCAGCGCCCCCGAGATACGCAGCGGCCGCATGCCTTCGCGGCTGGCCAGGTCGCGCAGCTTTGCCATTTCCGCATTGGGCCGGATCATTTTGCGCATTTCCGGCGAGTTGAGCAGGATTTCGTAGATGCCGACGCGGCCGCTGTAGCCGGTCATGCGGCATTCGAGGCAACCGACCGCCTGATGCAGTTGCACCGGCTCGTTCGATTTCCAGGGTGCCACCAGCGCGCGCCAGGCGACTTTCTGGTCCTCGGCGATGGGCACCGCCTTCTTGCAGTGCGGGCACAGCGTCCGGACCAGTCGTTGCGCCATGACGCCGAGCATCGTCGAATTGATCAGGTAGGCCGGCACCCCGAGGTCGAGCAGGCGGGTGATCGCCGACGGGGCGTCGTTGGTGTGCAGCGTCGACAGCACGAGGTGCCCGGTCAACGCCGCCTGAATGGCCATTTCCGCGGTTTCGAGGTCGCGGATCTCGCCGATCATGACGATGTCTGGATCCTGCCGCATCAGCGCCCGCACGCCGTCGGCAAAACCGAGGTCGATGCTGCGCTGGACCTGCATCTGGTTGAACGCGGACTCGACCATCTCGATCGGGTCCTCGATGGTGCACACATTGACCTCGGGCGTCGCCAGTTGCTTCAGTGTCGTATACAGCGTCGTCGTCTTGCCCGAACCGGTCGGCCCGGTGACCAGCACGATGCCGTTGGGTGTGTGCGTCATCTGGTTCCAGCGCGCCTCGTCGTCGCTCGAAAAACCGAGCGAGCGCAGGTCGCGGACCAGCACCTCGGGGTCGAAGATGCGCATCACCAGTTTCTCGCCGAAGGCCGTTGGCA
>JBFZCS010000142.1:0-3364 GCA_041307825.1 Azonexaceae bacterium | reverse complement strand
TCCGTAAAGCGGATTTTAACCGGCAAGCGGTCGTGGTCGAGCGCGATCCATACCTCTGTGACGTTATCGGTCATCGCGCGCAGGTGCAGGGTGCGAAAACGGCCGGCCGGCGTTTCGATTTCCTCCTCGCCCAGCGAATCCACCTGATAGCGCTCGTACTTCTTGCCGGTAACGACGCCGAACACGCTGCCCCCGGCCAGATCGCCGAGATAGGCGAGCTGATAGTTGAGCGACAGGATATCCTGCGTGCCCGGCGCAATCGGCCGCACGCTGCCATCGCGCGACAGACGGACTTCCGCGGTCGACCAGTCGAAATCGGCATTTTCGTTGGCGTCCCTGCCGTTCTTCAGGCTGCGGTACGTTTCGGGCTGCAGCCCGCCGGCGACCAGGCGACCCGAACTCTCGGTCTCGATGCGAATCGGCTTGAACAACGAGACCAGGCCGCTGGTTTCGGTGATGCCGATCAGCCGGTAGCGACCGTCTTCGCTGAACTCCCAGCGATGCTCGGCACGGCCGATCTGTAACCCGAGCGATTCCTTGTAGATGGCGAAGCGGATCGTGCCGGTCGCTGGCAGAAGGGGCTTTGCGGACTGTGCGGGGGTCATCGGCTTATCCCGAGGGTTCTTGGCTCCGGCTGCGGTCGACGACATTTCAGGGTCAATTTCCGGGGTAGGTTCGACTTCGGGCGCAACCGGCACAGTCTGCGGCGTCGGCGCAGTAGTCGCCAGTTTTGGCGCCCTTGACGGCTTGACGACCGGTTTCACCGGTGCTGGCGCGGCGTCGGGTGGCGGGCTGGCAGGCGGTTCGGGCGGCGGCCTGATCTCGGCGCGCAGCGGCGCGGGATCCGGCTCCGGACCGCCGCCGAACAATTCCACGTCCATCCCCAACAGCGCGGCGGCGTGGATGGCCAGCGAACCGGCCAGCGCGGCAAGCAGCGCGATCGGCATCGCCGCTCAGCACACCTCGGGCGCGATCAGCACGGCGCCATCGGCCAGTTCGCCAGCCAGCCGCACGCGGCCATCGTCGAAGCGCAGCCGGCCGTCGACGAACCAGCGCACGGCCTGCGGATAGATGCGGTGTTCCTGGCGCAACACGCGGGCGGCCAGCGTCGCCTCGTCGTCGCGGTCGAGGACCGGTACCGCGGCCTGGATGATGACCGGCCCATGATCGAGCGCCGGGGTCACGAAATGCACCGTGCAGCCGTGGATGCGCACGCCTTCCTCGAGCGCGCGCCGGTGCGTATGCAGACCGGGAAAGGCCGGCAGCAGGGAGGGATGGATGTTCATCAGGCGGCCCGCGTAATGGCGAACGAAGCCATCGCTCAGGATACGCATGAAGCCGGCGAGGACGACGAGGTCCGGCGCAAAACCATCGACGCATTCGGCCAGCGCGGCGTCGAAGTCATCACGTTCGGCAAAGGCCAGGTGGTCGATATAGTGGGCCGTGATCCCCGCCTTCTCGGCGGTCTCCAGCCCCAGGGCAGCGGGCCGGTTGCTGATCACGGCGGCGATGTTGACCGGCAGCGTGCCGGCATCACGGGCGGCGATCAGCGCCTCCATGTTGCTGCCGCGACCGGAAATCAGGATGACGATGTTTTTCATTTGAGAAAGCCCACGGGCAGGAATATGGTCGAAACCACCGACTGGCTGACGCGCGAAATGCCGCGACCATTGCGGTCGGCGACGATATTCGCCATCAGGTCGTGCAGGCCGATCTGGCGCCCGAACTCGCGCTCGAAGGAAAGGTTGCGGTTGGCCGGATCGAGTTCGTTGGACAGCAGAAAAAGCTCGCCGGCCTGATTGCGGTCGTTGCCCAGCTTCCAGATGGCGATTTCCATGTTGCGCGCGGCATTGTAGAGCTTCTGTTCGTTCAGCGAATCGAGCATGTAGAACTCGTCCTTGTGCTCGAAGGCAGCGTCGCTCATCGTCAGCAATCCGAACATCAGCGCCGCCACGCGATCACCCTCGAAGGTTTCGCTGAACGCCAGCGCCGCCGCCGGGCCTTCGCGCAGGCCGCCAAGTTCAGGCGGGCTGAGCAAGTTGCGGTTCTTCAGCCGTGCCAGCGCTGCCTCGCGGCTGGCGACCCCCGCCTTCTTCCATTCGCGCGGATTCCGCTTGTAGAGCTTGTCGGCAATCTGCATCAGACCCTCCCTCGCCTCGCCGCGCACCGTGTCGGCAATGCGGTCGACCTCGGTCTTGATCAGATATTTGGCATCCATCGTGCTCCGGGTCTGGCCATCCTTCCCCATCTTCGTCGTACATGCCGCCAGCGACAAAGCAAGGAGAAGGACCAGCCAGCGCATCAGGCGGCCCGGTGCTTCAGCCAGCCGACGGCGACCGGCACCAGCGAAACGATGATGATGCCGACGATGATCAGCGTCAGGTTGGCCTTGACCCACGGCAGGTTACCCAGCCAGTAGCCGGCCAGGCACAGCGACACCACCCAGGCGAGCGCGCCGATCAGATTGAACATCGTGAACTTGGCGTAGGACATCGCGCCGATGCCCGCCACGAACGGCGCGAAAGTGCGGAAGAGTGGCAGGAAGCGCGAGATGACCAGCGTCTTGCCGCCGTGTTTTTCGTAGAAGGCGTGCGTCTTGACCAGCGCATCGCGGTTGAAGAAGCGCGAGTTCTCCCAGTGGAAGACCTTCGGGCCAAGAAAACGGCCGACATGGTAATTGACCGTGTTGCCAAGCACCGCTGCCAGGGTCAGTACCCCGATCAACGTGACGATATCCATGCCGCCCTCGCCGATCGCCGCCAGCGCACCGGCAACGAAGAGCAGCGAATCGCCGGGCAGGAAAGGCGTCACGACGAAGCCGGTTTCGGAAAAGATGATGACGAACAGGATGCCGTAGATCCACAGCCCGTATTGCTGCACCAGGATCGCCAGGTGTTTGTCGAGATGAAGCACGATATCGATGAACTGCGCGAGGATTTCCATGTGGGGCGTCGGGCGTGGTAAAGCCGTAATTTTACCCCAAGGTATAATCTCGCCATGCCGACGATTGCCCGCCTTCCCGACCTCCTGATCAGCCAGATCGCCGCCGGCGAAGTGGTCGAAAGGCCCGCCTCGGTGCTCAAGGAACTGCTGGAAAATAGCCTCGACGCCGGCAGCAAGGCGATCCAGGTTCATCTCGAAGAAGGCGGCGTCAAGCTGATCCGCGTCACCGACGACGGCTGTGGCATCGCCAGGGAAGAACTGGCGCTGGCCCTGACCCGCCACGCGACGTCGAAGATCGTTTCGCTGCAAGACCTGGAACGCGTGAACTCGCTCGGCTTCCGCGGCGAGGCGCTGGCCTCGGTCGCCTCGGTTGCCCGTCTCGCCATCAGCAGCCGCGAACGCGGCGCCAGCCACGCCTGGA
>JBFZCS010000141.1:0-6419 GCA_041307825.1 Azonexaceae bacterium | reverse complement strand
TCGGACTCAAACCCATGCGCCCGCCCGCCGAAGAGGACTTCCATGACCTGATTGCCGAGCGTTACGAGCAGGCGGCAACTATCGTCACCAGCAATCTCGATTTCATCGAGTGGGACCAAGCCTTCCCGGCCAACCGTTTGCTCGCCGCCGCCACCCTGGATCGCCTGCGCCATAACGCCTATTGCCTGACCCTCGACGGCGATTCTTATCGATCACCGAAACTGGCACCGACAGCCCCGAAATCAGCACCTCAAAAACAGGTAAAATCTACCCCAATTTAAGCCCCGAATTAGCCCGTTTCTACCTCTTCAAACTGGCTCCAATACGCCGATCATCGGTGGCTCCATAATGCCGGTCAATGACAGCTGTCATTCGGTACTTGAGACCGTCAGGACGAAGCTTGCCCTGAGCGGGCCTTCGTCGCGGAGAAGGTTCGATGGCCGCTTTCGTAATTGATAGCTATCACTCAGTACGAGTGCCGATTGACGCCAGTTCGGCCAAGGCTGGTCGTGATGGTCAAGTGCGATTAGCCTGAATAGACGTTTCCTCACTTATGGCCCGGAAACCCGGGCCTTTTCCTGTCGGCCGGCATGCTGCCTCGCCTTTTTTTCGGCGGCGTTTCCTTATATTTGACCAACGTGCATGGTGCTGGGCAGTTGCGATGTGCGTTGGTTTATTGGTTGAGCTACAGCACCACAGGTCCATCCGGCAATTCATTCCGGTCGGCACCGGAACCAGGAAAATGTTGGATCAGATGCTGTGTCACCGCCAGGATGCCGCTGAGCAGGCCGTCTTCGAACTTGCCCTGTTTAAAGTCAGTTTCCATCATGCGGCAAATTTTTTCCCATTCCTCGGCGCCCACTTTCGCATCAATCCCGCGATCGGCAACAATTTCGACATCCCGGTCGGCAAGTAACAGATAGATCAGGACGCCGTTATTGTGTTCGGTGTCCCAGATGCGTAATTGTGAAAAAACGTCGATAGCGCGTTCTCGCGCCGACTGGCCCTTGAAGAGCGGGACGCCATCCAGTGCGCCTTCCACCACGAAACGGATTTCTCCGGCATGAGCGGTTTCGCTGGCTTTGATAGCGTGCTCAATGGCACTCAAGGTCTGCCGGGGAAAAGTCCGGTCGACTTGCCCCTGGGTATGCAGCAGATGCTTCGCTATGCGTTTGATACTCATGGTTACCACCGTCCCGATGCGCCACCGCCGCCAAAGCCTCCGCCGCCGCCCCCAAAGCCGCCACCCAATCCCCCGCCACCAAACCCACCGCGACGACCGCCGATACCGGGTCCGCCCATACCACCGCTGAACAAGGTGAACAACAGCGCAAGGACGCCAGCAATCAAGGCGATGGACAGGGCGCCGGCAAATAGCCACGCGGCAACACCCACGGCACCGCCGGTTAGCAGCGCGCCGGGGAAGCGGCCGAGCAAGGAGCGCAGCACCCCGCCCACCACCAGTGCCAGCATGAAAATGATCGGAACGTACTGCTGGATATCACCCATGCCGCTGCCAGCAATTCGGCTGGGTTCCGGCAAGGGCTCGCCGTCGATGACACGGATGATCTGGTCGACGCCAGCAGTAATGCCGCCATAGAAATCCCCCTGCTTGAAGCGCGGCGTAATAATCTCGCTGATGATGCGCTTGCTGGTCGCATCATTTAGCGTGCCCTCCAGTCCATAGCCGACCTCGATGCGCAGTGCACGATCAGTCTTGGCGATGAGCAAGAGTGCTCCGTCATCAACTTTCTTGCGCCCCAGCTTCCATTGCTCCGCAACGCGCAGGGCGTATTGCTCAATCGTTTCCGGCGCTGTGGTGGGAACGATCAGAACCGCGAGCTGACTGCCTTTTCGCGCTTCGAATGCTTGCAATTTTTGCTCCAGGCTGGCCTTCTGCTCAGCAGTCAGCAAGGAAGCCTGGTCGGTAACGCGCTCGGTCAAGGGGGGAACCGGAATCTGCGCGCCAACTAAAAGAGACCAGCCGAGCGCGATTGCCAGCAATGACGCCCTTGCCGTGCGCATGAGCATTACCTGGCGGCTCCTTGAGCCTCGCCCGGCGGTTTGCTCGGTGCCGGGGCGAAATCTACGCTGGGCGGCCGGGAAATTTCCTTTTCATTTTCCACCGTGAAATTGGGCTTTGTCTTATACCCGAGCACCATCGCGGTCAGGTTGGAAGGGAAGGATCGAACCGTTATGTTGTAATCCTGCACGGCCTTGATGTAGCGATTACGGGCGACTGTGATGCGGTTTTCGGTGCCCTCAAGCTGTGCCTGCAGATCGCGGAAACCGGCGTCGGCTTTTAGCTGCGGATAGTTTTCGGCCACCACCAGCAATCTGGAAAGGGCACCTGACAGTTCCCCCTGGGCGGCCTGGAATTTGGCAAATGCCTCAGGGTCGTTGATCAGTTCCGGACTCGCTTGAATGCCGCCGACTTTGGCGCGGGCGTTGGTGATACCCAACAAGACGTCTTTTTCGTGAGCGGCGTAACCCTTCACGGTGTTGACGAGGTTGGGAATCAGGTCCGCACGGCGCTGGTACTGGTTCACCACCTCGGACCAACTTGCCTTGATCTGTTCATCGTTGCTCTGAAATGTGTTGTAGCCGCAGCCAGTAAGACTTAGCGTCACCAACGTTGCCAGAACTATCCATAATTTACGCATCGGGTCTCTCCAAAATTAACGGGCTTATCGCGGACCTCGCACGACCTCCGTGCAAGTCGGGAATTGGTAATTACAAATCGTTGCTGCATTCCCGGCGTTGCCATCGTCCAATCCTCGTAAAGGCGGTCGCTGGCCCTCCATGGACTGGTACATCTTCAGGAATTAATAGCGTATCACCTAAAAACAGTCTGTGCCTCAACGCACACAGCTAGAAAACGACAGTTAATCTTGCAGATCGGGTTTCGCTCCAACGTTCAGCGTGACGATCGACGGGGGTTGCCGCACACGGTATTCAGTGAGCTTGCGGCCAACAAAGAAGATGTGATAAGGGGTTGTTCGATCGAGGTGCCATCAGGGCGTGTTCTGAATTTAGTTCATCCCAATGATCGGTCTCGTAGCTATTGCAATCGGATTTTGGATTCGCACGAACGAAGGCTATGGCCGAGTTGATCGCATAGGCTGTTCGGCAGGTTTTGGAGCACTTCAGCTATTTGAAGGTCAGCTAAGCGGAAAACATGGCCGGGTACCGAAATAGAGGTCGGCGCGTCCGACGACTGGTGCTAGCTGGATTGCAGCCGCTCAATCCAGGAATCAGGTTCACGAATGCGAGCGGCAGCTTTTGAAATTTGCATTCTTTCGGCGAACGACGGCTTCCGATTCCGGCCAATGACAGCTCAGGGCACGCTCCTGCCTGACAGCGCCAAAACCTGAGTGGCTCTTGTCAGTCTGTTGCTGACGTAGCCAATCAAAGCCTGATCGGCCGGTTGTGGCAGAACCGTGTCATCAACCTGGGTTCTTGAACCCTACAGCCCCTTGTACTCCGCCTTCCGCTTCTGCATGAAGGCATCGATACCTTCGCCGGCATCCGCGCTCATCATGTTGCAGGCCATCACCTCGCCGGCATAGACGTAGGCATCGGCCAGGCCCATTTCCAGCTGCTGGTAGAACATGCCCTTGCCCATGCGGACGGCGACGGCGCTCTTGGCGAGGATCGATTGGACCAGGCGTTCGATCTCGGAATCGAGCGCATCGGCCGGCACGACGCGGTTGACCAGGCCCTTGGCCCTGGCCTCCATGGCGTCGATGAAGTCGCCGGTGAGCAGCATTTCCAGCGCCGCCTTGCGCCCGAGGTTGCGTGCCAGGCCGACCGCCGGGGTCGAGCAGAAGAGGCCGACGTTGATGCCGGAAACGGCGAAGCGGGCGACATCGGCGGCAACCGCCAGGTCGCACATCGACACCAGCTGGCAACCGGCGGCGGTGGCAATGCCGTGCACGCGGGCGATGACCGGCTGCGGCAGGCGAGTGATGGCCAGCATCAGTTCGCCGCACTGCCTGAACAGCGCCTGCATGAATTCCTTGCTGTGGTTGGCGCGCATTTCCTTGAGGTCATGGCCGGCGCAGAAGGCCTTGCCGGCGCCGGCGATGACGACGACGCGCACGGTCGCGCTGGTCGCGATGTCGTCGAGTTCGGCCTGTACTGCGGTCAACATGTCTTTCGACAGCGAATTGAACTGGGCTGGACGATTCAGGGTCAGCGTGGTCAGGCCGTCGGCGCGGTCGGTGCGCAGGACGAGGGGGTCTTCGAAAATCATGGCGGGTCTCCATGGGTGAATGAGTGCAGGCGGTCAATCTAGCGGATGCGGGGCAAAATGCAATCGGTAGCCGACCCCGACGGCGGTAAAATTGCGCTCATGAATTCCCCGCGCCATATCCACCTTCGCCTCCATTCCGAATACTCGGTGACCGATGGCATCGTCCGCGTCGGCGATGCCATCAAGCGCGCCGCCGGCGATGGCATGCCGGCGCTGGCGCTGACCGATCTCGGCAACCTGTTCGGCCTCGTCAAGTTCTACACCGGCGCGCGTGGCAAGGGGGTCAAGCCGATTGCCGGGGCGGATGTCTGGATCGCCAACCCCGAGTCGCCGGAGGATGCGCATCGGCTATTGCTGCTGGCGCGCAACCGGGACGGCTACCGGCAGCTGTGCGAACTGCTGACGCGGGCCTACCTGGTCGAAGGGCGGCGCGACCGCGCGGAAATTCGCCGCGAATGGTTCGGCGAAGTCGGCAGCGATGGCCTGCTCGCGCTTTCCGGCACGCATCTCGGCGATGTCGGCGAAGCGCTGATCAACGGCAATTTCGATCTGGCCGGCGAGCGTGCCAAGGCCTGGGAAGCGATCTTCCCCGGCGCCTTCTATCTCGAAGTGCAGCGTTACGGGCAGGCGCAACAGGAAGCCATCGTCCAGCAGACCGCAGATCTGGCCGGCGAGCTCGGCCTGCCGCTGGTCGCCACGCATCCGATCCAGTTCCTCAACCGCGACGATTTTCGCGCCCACGAAGCCCGCGTCTGCATCGCCGAAGGCTACGTGCTGGGCGATAGCCGGCGGCCGAAGATCTACACCGAGGAACAGTATTTCAAGACCCAGGCCGAGATGGCCGAGCTCTTCGCCGACCTGCCGGAGGCGCTGGAAAACACGCTGGAAATCGCCCGGCGCTGCAACATCGAGATGACGCTGGGCAAGAATTTTCTACCCGACTTCCCGATTCCGCCGGGCATGACGATCAACGAATACCTCGTCGCCGAAGCGCGGGCCGGGCTGGAAAAGCGTCTCGTCGAGCTCTACCCGGATCCGGAAGTGCGCCTGCAGCGGCGGCCCGAATACGACGATCGCCTCGTCTTCGAGTGCGACACCATCGTCCAGATGGGCTTTCCCGGCTACTTCCTGATCGTCGCCGACTTCATCAACTGGGCCAAGAACAACGGCGTGCCGGTCGGGCCGGGACGGGGTTCCGGCGCCGGCTCGCTGGTCGCCTACTCGCTGCGCATCACCGACCTCGATCCGCTGGCCTATGCCCTGCTCTTTGAACGCTTCCTGAACCCCGAGCGGGTGTCGATGCCCGACTTCGACATCGACTTCTGCCAGGACAACCGCTGGCGCGTCATCGAGTACGTCCGCGGGCGCTACGGCGCGCAGGCGGTGTCGCAGATCGTGACTTTCGGCACCATGTCCTCGAAGGCGGTGATCCGCGACGTCGGCCGCGTCTTCGGCCTGCCCTATTCGCTGTGCGACCGGATTTCCAAGCTGATTCCCATCGTCCAGAACAAGCCGGTGTCGCTGGCCGAGGCGCTGGAGCAGGAACCGGCGCTCAAGGAATTGATGGCTGACGAGCGCGACGGCGAATCGGTCCGCGAATTGTTCGACCTAGCCGCCAGGCTAGAGGACCTGACGCGCAACGTCGGCATGCACGCCGGCGGCGTGCTGATCGCGCCGGGCAAGATCACCGATTTCTGCCCGATCTACCAGGCAACGGGCAGCGACGCTTCGCCGGTCTCGCAATTCGACAAGGACGATGTCGAGAAGGCCGGCCTGGTGAAGTTCGACTTCCTCGGCCTGCGCAACCTGACGATCATCGAGCTGGCCGTCGAGTACATCCGCCGGATGACCGGCGAGAAGCTCGACCTGATGTCGCTCGGCTTCACCGACCCCGCCGCCTACCAGATCCTCAAGGATGCCAACACGACGGCGATCTTCCAGGTCGAATCGGAGGGCATGAAGAAGTTGCTCAAGAAGCTGGGCCCCGACCGTTTCGAAGACATCATCGCCGTGCTGGCGCTCTACCGGCCGGGCCCGCTCGGTTCCGGGATGGTCGACGATTTCATCCTGCGCAAGAAGGGCCAGCAGAAGATCGACTATTTCCACCCCGACCTGACCGCCTGCCTGTCGCCGACCTACGGCGTCATCGTGTACCAGGAACAGG
>JBFZCS010000140.1:0-8364 GCA_041307825.1 Azonexaceae bacterium | reverse complement strand
CAGAGCGCGCGCTTTCGCGGCCTGCATGCCTTGCGTCGTTATCCGAACGGCGAGGAGCGTTGCATTGCCTGCAAGCTTTGTGAGGCCATTTGTCCCGCTCTGGCGATCACGATCGAAGCCGAACCGCGCGATGACGGCTCGCGGCGCACGACGCGCTACGACATCGATCTGACCAAATGCATTTTCTGCGGTTTCTGCGAGGAGGCCTGCCCCGTCGATGCGATCGTCGAGACGCGAATTTACGAGTATCACGGTGAACGGCGCGGCGATCTGTATTACACCAAGCCCATGTTGCTGGCCAACGGCGATCGATACGAGGCGCAAATTGCCGAAGATCGCCAACAAGATGCACCTTACCGATAACAGGCACGCGTGATGGACTTTCAAACCCTGGTTTTCTTCTTCCTGTCGGCAATCCTGATTTTCGCCAGCCTGCGTGTCATCACCGCGCGCAATCCGGTCCACGCCGCCTTGCACCTGATCCTTGCCTTCTTCACCACCGGTGGAATCTGGGCGCTGCTACAGGCCGAATTTCTGGCCATTGCGATCATTCTGGTCTACGTCGGTGCCGTCATGGTGCTGTTCCTGTTCGTCGTGATGATGCTCGACATCAATCTCGACCGGATTCGCCAGGGGTTCTGGAGCTATCTGCCGCTCGGGACAATGCTCGGCATTCTGATGGTCATGGAAATGGGTCTTGTCCTCGGCAGCAAGTATTTCCAGGTGCCTGCGGCGCAGGCCATGGTGCCGGCTGGGGTGTCCAACACGAAGAGCATCGGCGCCCTGATGTTTACCGATTTCGTGTATCCCTTCGAACTTGCTTCCCTCGTACTGCTGGTCGGCATGATCGCCGCCATCGTCCTGACCCACCGCGGGCCGAAGCCGACGAAATATACCAATCCGAACCAGCAGGTCTTCGTCAAGGCGAAGGATCGTGTCCGCGTGCTGCAGATGCCCGTGGAAAAAGACTGAAACCGGGGCGCCAATGCTTACTCTTTCCCTCTCGCATTTCCTGATTCTGGGCGCGATTCTTTTTGCGATCAGCGTCGTCGGCATCTTCCTCAACCGGAAGAACCTGATCGTGCTACTGATGGCCATCGAATTGATGTTGCTTGCGGTCAACATGAATTTCGTGGCCTTTTCGCATTTTCTGGGCGACCTCTCCGGGCAGGTCTTCGTCTTTTTCATCCTGACCGTGGCTGCGGCTGAATCGGCGATTGGCCTGGCCATCCTGATCGTGTTGTTCCGCAATCTAAAGAGCATCCATGTGGATGACCTGGACGGCCTGAAGGGTTAAACATGGAAATGCAAAAACTCTACCTTCTGGTTCCCCTGGCGCCGCTGATCGGCGCCATGATCGCCGGCCTGTTCTGCCGGGTAATCCCGCGCTGGGTTGCACATACGGCGACCATCGCCGGCGTGGCGATTGCCTTCGTCGCCTCGGTGATCATCTTCAAGGATGTCCAGGCCGGCAACACCTTCAATGGCCCGGTCTATACCTGGCTGACCAGCGGTGACTACAAGTTCGAAGTCGGTTTCCTGATCGACACGCTGACCGTGACGATGATGCTGGTCGTCACCTTCGTCTCGCTGATGGTGCATATCTACACGATCGGCTACATGCAGGAAGATCCGGGCTACAACCGCTTCTTCAGCTACATCTCGCTGTTCACCTTCTCAATGCTGATGCTCGTCATGAGCAACAACTTCATGCAGCTCTTCTTTGGCTGGGAGGCGGTCGGTCTCGTTTCCTACCTGCTGATCGGCTTCTGGTACACACGCCCGACAGCGATCTTCGCCAACATGAAGGCCTTCCTGGTCAACCGCGTCGGCGACTTCGGTTTCATTCTTGGCATCGGCCTGATTCTCGCCCACTTCGGCACGCTCGACTACGCAAGCGTCTTCCAGAAGGCGCCGGAATTCGCCAACACGACGGTTTCGCTGTTCGCCGACCGCGAATGGGCCACCGTGTCGCTGATGACGCTTACCTGTATCTGCCTGTTCATCGGTGCCATGGGCAAGTCGGCGCAGGTGCCGCTGCATGTCTGGCTGCCCGACTCGATGGAAGGCCCGACCCCGATTTCCGCGCTGATCCATGCCGCAACCATGGTGACTGCCGGCATCTTCATGGTCGCCCGGATGTCGCCATTGTTCGAGCTGTCGACCACCGCGCTCTCCTTCGTCATCGTCATCGGCGCCATCACCGCGCTGTTCATGGGCTTTCTCGGCATCATCCAGAACGACATCAAGCGCGTCGTCGCTTATTCCACGCTGTCGCAGCTTGGCTACATGACCGTTGCGCTGGGCGCCTCGGCCTACTCGGTGGCGATTTTCCACCTGATGACCCATGCCTTCTTCAAGGCGCTGCTGTTCCTCGCCGCAGGCTCGGTGATCATCGGCATGCACCATGAACAGGATATCCGCAACATGGGCGGCCTGCGCAAGTACATGCCGATCACCTGGATCACCTCGCTGATCGGGTCGCTGGCGCTGATCGGCACGCCGTTCCTGTCGGGCTTCTACTCCAAGGACTCGATCATCGAGGCGGTTGCCCTGTCGCATATTCCCGGCGCCGGCTTTGCCTATTTCGCGGTCTTGGCCGGTGTCTTCGTCACCGCCTTCTATTCCTTCCGCATGTACTTCCTGGTGTTCCACGGGGAGGAGCGTTTCGGCAAGGCCGGGCACGATCACCACGACCACCATAGTGACCACGACGACGAAGAGGCTACTGCCGACCACCATCATGGCCTTGCGCCGGGTCAGAAGCCGCACGAAACGCCATGGGTGGTAACCCTGCCGCTGGTGCTGCTGGCGATTCCGTCGCTGTTGATCGGCTACATCGCCATCGGGCCAATGGTCTTCGGCGACTTCTTCAAGATGGCGATCCCCGGCACCGGCAACATTCCGGTAATCTTCATTGACGCCAATGCGCATCCTGCCATGGCACACTTCGCCGAGCACTTCCACGGCGCCGCCGCGATGGGCATTCATGCGCTGACCTCGCTGCCGTTCTTCCTGGCGCTGGCCGGGGTCGTCGTGTCCTGGTTCTTCTACATGAAGCGTCCCGACATCCCGGCGGCGATCCAGCGGCGCTTCTCGGCGCTCTACACGTTGCTGGACAACAAGTATTACTTCGACCGCTTCAACGAAATCGTCTTCGCTGGCGGCGCGCGTCTGCTCGGCAAGATTCTGTGGCGCGGCGGCGACGTCGGCGTGATCGACGGCGTGATCGTCAATGGCTCCGCGAAGCTCGTCGGGTGGATCTCTTCGGTCACCCGCCTGTTCCAGACCGGTTACGTTTATCACTACGCTTTCACCATGATCATCGGGCTCTTTGTGCTGATGACCCTGTGGATCAACCGCGCCTAGTACCCATGAAAACAGAAGCTTGCACCAGCGCGCACAGTTCGCAGAAAAGCAAGGAATAACATGTCGAATTACCCGCTGCTGTCTCTCGCCATCTGGCTTCCGATCGTTTCCGGTCTGGTGGTGCTGGCCACCGGCAATGACCGGAACGCGCCGCTGGCAAGGATGCTGGCCCTGTTTGGCGCGGTCATCGCCTTCCTCGTGACGATCCCGTTATGGACCGGGTTCGACGTCGCCGAAGGCGGCATGCAGTTCGTCGAGATCAAGCGCTGGATCTCCCGTTTCAATATCAATTACCACCTCGGTGTTGACGGCATTTCGATGCTCTTCGTCGTGCTGAATGCCTTCATCACCATCATCGTCATAGCCGCTGGCTGGGAAGTCATCCAGGAAAAGGTCGCCCAGTACAACGCTGCCTTCCTGATCATGTCCGGCTTGATGAACGGCATCTTCACCGCGCTCGACGGCGTGCTGTTTTACGTGTTCTTCGAAGCCTCGCTGATTCCGCTGTATCTGATCATCGGCGTCTGGGGCGGACCGAAGCGGGTCTATGCGGCATTCAAGTTCTTCCTCTATACGCTGTTTGGCTCGCTGCTTTTCCTGCTGGCGCTGATGTACCTGTTCATCCAGTCCAATGGCAGTTTTTCGATCCTCGACTGGCACAAGTTGCCGCTCTCACTGGGCGCGCAGATCTGGCTGTTCCTCGCTTTCCTGATCGCCTTCGCGGTCAAGGTACCGATGTGGCCGGTGCATACCTGGCTGCCGGACGCCCACGTCGAGGCGCCGACTGGCGGCTCCATCGTGCTGGCGGCCATTGCCCTGAAGCTGGGCGCCTATGGCTTTCTGCGTTTCTCCTTGCCGATCGCACCCGACGCCTCGCATGAACTCTCCGGGCTGGTCGTTGCATTGTCACTGATCGCCGTCGTCTATATCGGCTTCGTCGCGCTGGTCCAGAGCGACATGAAGAAGCTGGTGGCCTACTCATCGATCGCCCACATGGGTTTCGTGACGCTGGGTTTCTTCATGTTCAGCGCACTGGGCATCGAAGGCGCGCTGGTCCAGATGATTTCTCACGGCTTCGTCTCGGGCGCCATGTTCTTCTGCATCGGTGTCATGTATGACCGCGTCCACAGCCGGGAAATCGCCGACTACGGCGGCGTGGTCAATACCATGCCGAAGTTCGCCGCGCTGTTCATGCTGTTTTCGATGGCCAATGCCGGCCTGCCGGCGACTTCCGGCTTCGTCGGCGAATTCATGGTCATCCTCGGCGCCGTCAAGTTCAACTTCTGGGTGGCCTTTGCCGCGGCGAGCTCGATGATCATCGGCGCCGCCTACACCCTCTGGATGTACAAGCGGGTAATCTTCGGCGACGTCGCCAATCACCATGTCGCCGAACTGACCGACATCAATAAGCGCGAGTTCGCCATTCTCGGCGTATTGGCACTCTGCACCCTGTGGATGGGCCTGTATCCCCAGCCCTTCACGGAAGTCATGCACGCCTCGGTCAACGACCTGTTGCGTCACGTTGCCATCAGCAAGATTCAATAAACGGTAGCCGACATGTTCGACAATTTCGTTGTCCCCGATCTCCTGCCCGCCGCCCCGGAAATCTTCATGGCGTTCATGGCGCTGGCCATCCTGATGATCGATCTGTTCGTCAAGGACAGCCGGCGCGCACTCACCTTCGGGCTGGTTCAATTCGCCCTGTTCGGCAGTCTGCTTATCCAGTTGTTTACCAGCACCGGCACCGTCGACTACACCTTCAGCCGCATGTTCGTCGATGACATGATGGCGGATCTGCTGAAGGTGCTCCTCTACGTCACGGTCTCCGTGGTGCTCTTCTACTCCCGCAGCTATGTCATCGATCGCGAAGTGATGAACAAGGGCGAGTACTACGTGCTGGCGCTGTTCGCGACCCTGGGCATGATGGTGATGATTTCCGCCAATCATTTCGTGACGGTCTACCTCGGCCTCGAACTGCTGTCGCTATCGCTGTACGCCATGGTTGCGATGAATCGCGATTCGGTCCTGTCCACCGAAGCGGCGATGAAATATTTTGTCCTCGGCGCGCTGGCTTCCGGCATGCTTCTCTACGGCATGTCGATGATCTACGGCGCCACCGGGACGCTCGAGATTACCGCCATCGGCGAACGTCTCTACGGTGGCGGCGTCAACAAGACGGTGCTGACCTTCGGTGTCGTCTTCCTGGTTTCCGGGCTGGCGTTCAAGCTCGGCGTCGTTCCCTTCCACATGTGGATTCCCGACGTCTATCATGGCGCCCCGACCTCGGTCACCCTGTTCATCGGTTCGGCGCCGAAGCTGGCAGCTTTTGCGATCGTCATGCGCCTGCTGGTCAGCGGACTGATCACCGTGGCCCAGGATTGGCAAAACATGCTGATCATTCTGGCGGTGCTGTCGATGGCTATCGGCAACCTGGCCGCCATCGCCCAGACCAATCTGAAGCGCATGCTCGCCTACTCGGCGATCTCGCACATGGGCTTCATGCTGCTCGGCATCGTCACCGGCATCGTCCGCGTCGACAGCCAGTTGATGCTGAATCCGTTCGCCTATTCGTCGTCGATGTTCTACGTGATTGCCTACGTCATGATGACTACCGGCGCTTTCGGAATGATCCTGCTGATGTCGCGCGCCGGGTTCGAAGCCGACAATATCGACGACTTCAAGGGCCTCAACAAGCGCAGTCCATGGTTCGCCGGCATCATGCTGATGCTGATGTTCTCGATGGCCGGAATTCCGTTCTTCGTCGGCTTCTTCGCCAAGTTCTCCGTTCTTCAGTCGGTCGTCGCGGCGGGCCAGATGTGGCTGGCCATTGTTGCCGTACTGTTCTCGCTGATCGGCGCGTTCTACTATCTCCGCGTGGTCAAGGTCATGTATTTCGATGCGCCCAGTGAGGCGTCACCGCTTGTCGCCGGGATGGACATGCGCGTGCTGGTCTCGCTGAATGGCCTGGCCGTTGCGTTTTTTGGTATTTTCCCCGACTACCTCATGTTCTTGTGCAATACCGTGCTGGCCATGTCCTTCGGCACCTGATGGCCAGCTTTCCTGATGTAAATAACGCCCCGGCCCGGGGCGTTTGTTATTTCGGAGGGCAGAATGAGTCACGATAGCCACCTCATCGAATCGGAAATCGAATCCGAGACGGTATTCGATGGCGTCCTGCTAGAAGTCCGCAAGGACAGGGTACGCTTGCCCGACGGCAAGGAGTCGCGGCGCGAATACATCGTTCATCCCGGCGCCGTGGTGATTCTCGCCTTTCTCGACAACGGTAACCTGCTGTTCGAACGGCAGTTCCGCTATCCCTTGCGCCGTGTCTTCCTCGAATTGCCGGCCGGCAAGATCGATCCGGGCGAAGCCATACTCGACACCGCGCGCCGCGAACTGCTCGAAGAAACGGGTTACGTCGCCAGCGACTGGGAATACATCGGCGTCATGCACCCCTGCATCGGCTATTCCGACGAGCGCATCGAAATCTTGGCCGCCCGTGGCCTGCACCTCGCCGGCGACAAGCAACTCGACCACAACGAGTTTCTTGAAGTGCTCGAACTTGCGCCAGCCGAAGCGAAGGCGGCGGTCTGGACTGGCCAGATCACCGACGCCAAGACGATCACCGCACTCTACTGGCTGGACAAACCCTGAACCAAAATGTGCCGATTCCTGCGGTCGACCGCAGGAAGTGTGGGAAATTGAATTTCGTAGTAGAGGCGAAGGGCTGTGACCGACCCAAACTCGCCTGTCACGTTTCTCTAAACCGGCCAGTCCGCCAAATCCAGATTCTGCGAACGGGAATGCGCCGGCCATTGGCGACTTCACCCTCCCGGCCATAACCGGTCCCTCAAGAAACCACCACATAGCCGACATTGGCTCTGTTCGAATTATTGTTGATTGATAATGAAACCGGTATCGGATAATCTCCATGTCATTCAGAAGCCTAGAATCGATTTGGCCGTGTCCGTATTATTCGCAATTCCCCGGATGTCTCTGCGCCTGAATAACTGTTGGGCATCACAATACCAGCCTCACCCATGAACGTACTCAACATACATGAGCGCAAGTTCAGCGCTTCCCCGGAAAGGGTCGGCGCGCTTATTGACTCCTTGTCGTCACGCGAAGACACGCTATGGCCAAAGCAGGCTTGGCCGCGTATGGAATTCGACCGCATCTTGAGTGTTGGGGCTGTCGGGGGCCATGGCCCAATTCGTTACTTTGTAGAGGCATACGCGCCAGGCAAAAGTATCAGGTTTCGCTTCACCGGCCCGCGTGGCTTCAATGGCTATCACGGGTACGAAGTTCTCGACCTTACTCCGCAAGGCTCCGTCTTGCGGCACACACTGGAAATGACCACGCACGGCTTGGCCATGATTTCTTGGCCTGCCGCTTTCCGTCCCATGCACGATGCGTTGCTCGAAGATTCGCTTGCCTTGGCGCAAGCCTCGCTTGGCGAGCGCCCGGATGTCCAGAAGTGGTCCGCGTGGGTCAAGGTCCTTCGATGGACTATTTCGAAAGGCAAGTCGCGCAGGCAGTTGACGCCCAACCCATCCATCAACACAGGCGCTGTACGGTGACGCCACGCGGCGCCGGTGATCTCCACGAATTGAACGTCCGTTTTCGATCCGCTCCACTTCGGCTTAGGGTCCAGACTGTGTAAAAACGCCTTCTGTGATATGATTATAGCATATATCGTATGGGGGTGTTCCGATGAAGCGATTCGTGCAAGGGGAAGACAGAACCCAAGGGGTACTGCTTCCGGAACACCTGGACGATTACGTAGGTACAGACAATCCCGTCCGTGTTGTTGATGTCTTTGTTGAACACCTTGATCTGCGCAAGCTTGGATTTGAAGGGGTTGATCCGGAAGCCACCGGGCGACCCGCCTATCACCCCGCAGTCCTTCTCAAGCTCTACATCTACGGCTATCTCAACCGGATTCAATCAAGCCGTCGCCTGGAGCGGGAAACGCAACGCAACCTTGAACTGATC